>CAYMST010000303.1:0-5606 GCA_964393115.1 uncultured Roseivirgaceae bacterium
TTCCTTCTTGGTTTGGATGGTAGTCAATGACTTTAAAGTCATCAATACACTTACGTAGGTAGCGAAGGCGATTATCAATTTCCCGAAGGCGTTTTTTGTTGTAATGGTAATCGGCATTTTCTGAGCGATCTCCCAAACTTGCAGCCCATGCCACCTTAGCGGTAACATCTGGACGTTCCACTCGCCACAAGTGATCATGTTCTTCCCGTAGTTTTTGTAAACCTTCGGAAGTAATCATTTGCGAGCGATTAAGTTTTGGTAGCGTTGATTCCGGGATTTTCCGCCTCATAGTTCGTGATCTTGTTTGAAAACTTTCGCAAGATAATATAGGATAGGTAGTTTATGTTCTTTAAGGTTCTACAGCTTTGGGTTTGGGGGAGGATTAATAATACGGTAGGGCTAGTTGTCATCCAGGCACCGTCCATTGAATGGATGTTCCAGATAATGCTGATCCATTAACCTTATCAACTCAAGGTTAAGAGTCGATTACCTAGCTTTGCAATTCTGGCTATTCTAAATATTTTTTTTCGTCAGAATAATTTTTCGCAATCATAATGGATAAATTTTCAGATTATAATCTTCCCTCAACTATCATCAAAGCTCTTAAAGACAAAGGAATTGAAGAACCAACTCCTATCCAGTCTAAGGCTATACCGGTTCTATTAAATCATGATGGTGACTTCATTGGAAGAGCCTCAACAGGTACAGGTAAGACGATTGCATTTGGTATTCCATTGATTTCAAAAATTGATACGGCGTCAGGTACTGTTCAGGCAGTTGTGCTGGTACCTACCAGAGAACTTTGTGAGCAAGTTGGAGTTGAGTTAACTGCCTTGACTAAAGGGATGGCTGATATGAAAATTGAAGCAATCTATGGTGGAGTATCGTTGAAAGAACAAATCACCGAATTGAGTCAAGGAACCAACATTTTGGTCGCTACACCAGGTCGAATGGTTGATTTGATTAAAAGAAAGGTGATAGATTTATCGGTATTAAAGACAGTAGTCATCGATGAAGCTGACCAAATGCTACTCCAGGGTTTTCAAAATGATATTGATAAAATCCTTACTACGGCCAATAAAAGCTATGCAACATGGCTATTCTCTGCGACCATGCCTGACCAAGTCAATGCTATCGTGAAAAAGTACCTGAAGAATGATTTGGTTAAAGTATTGGTAGACAAAGCCAAAAGTACAAGCAAGGGTATTAGACATCAGGTGATTACTGTGACCCCAGAGGAAAAGCAAGATGTTCTTCTTCATTTCTTAAATCGGTACTCAGGGAAGAAGACAATAATATTTTGTAGAACAAAATCAGGGGCTACTAAACTATATAAACAGCTATCAGCAAGAAAGATAACAGCTGGAACCATTAATGGTGATTTGCCTCAAGGCCTTCGCAACAAAATGATGGATCAATTCAGAAGTGGAAGCGTTGATATATTGGTGGCTACAGAAGTGGCTTCGAGAGGAGTAGATGTAGAAGATGTGGAGCTGGTGATTCAATATCATATTCCTGAAACCGCTGATTCCTATACTCATAGAAGTGGTCGAACGTCAAGAGCAGGTAAATCTGGCGTATGTCTTTCGTTCGTCTTTACAGAAGAGAAAGAAACTCTAAATAGGATCGAACAGGAACTGGATATACGCATGCAAGAAGTACCAGTACCAAGTGCCAAAGATCAATTGGTAAACAAAGCGATCATTTGGGCTAGAAAGGTATCTAAAGAAAAGCCTGTTGGAGATAAGTTAGACGAGGCCACAAAGCAGGACTTTAAAAAGCATCTGACGAAGATGTCAAAAGATGAATTATTAGAAAAGTTTTTGGCTAACTATCTGAGGGAGCATCAAGACTAATGTCAAAGAAGAAAACGACATCTGCTGATATTTCACCCAAAATACATCTTCGGAATAAGCATACCGGGTAGAGCAAATTATACGCATCACATGGCAGACCTGCTGGATACGCATAACCATGACTGGAAGTCATATCAAAATGCTAAAGGAGTGGAAGAATACTAGGTAAAAAGTAAATAAATGAGAGAAATACTTTGTCTTTAATAACCTCAGTTTGATTTTAAAATGTACCTCTAGCGTTTCGGAGAGCTGGTTTTGAAAGATTTGCTGTTTGAGACTACTCGAAGAGTAGTTAAGTTTCAAATCTTTCTAGATTTTTTGTGTACTTTTTCATCAATGGAAAAAGTACAAGCCTGTCCGGCTTGAGGACAACCGTCTGTAAATGAGATGATAAATATTTTTCCCAACATCATTTAGAGATAAAATATTAATCGAACTCAGGTTAATAGAAATAAACAAATTATAATGCTTACAAATAACGACATTCTTAAAAAACTCAGAGTTGCACATAAGTTGCGAGATGAACAAATGGTGGACATCCTAAAATTGGTAAATTTTGAAATCACCAAAGGTGCGCTTGGAGATCTGTTCAGAGATGAGAAACATCCCAAATTTGTCGAAGCAGGAGATCAAATACTTCGAAATTTTTTGGATGGCTTAATTATTCATTTGAGAGGACCAAAGCCCAAGAAAAAGGCGCCGAAGTGACTTAATGTCCGAAATCGTGGCTAGAGTGTTTATCGATAGGGATATGAAGGTAACAAGAGCTTGACCCAAGTCTATAAATCAATCATGCCTTCATATTGCGAAGTAACACATAGCATCGAGCAAATTGAGTTGACAAAATAAGGTCATCATTCAAAAAGTATTTTATGCGAAAGCGATAAAATGCTATTTGGTACCTCACAGATTCTGCCCGTATCAGGCGATGAGACCCAGAATCAAGTTCAGGGTGACGGTAACTTTTCATCAGTTGCGAAAGCGAAACATTCCTCAAGGCCTTGAAAGACCCTTCGTTTTGGCTCAGCTTAGTCCTTCATTACCAGACTTAGAATGAATATATTCATACCAAGGTTAAGAGGTATCTTCGCGATTTTAAATATAACTCGACACAAAACTTAGGGAATTAAGCACAATTGGCTATCGCCCTGCGATTAAATCACAGACACTCTCACTTTCTTTTTTTTCAACCTCACGTTATTGACTTGCTTCACAACATCTTTTGCTTGGTCTCTTTGTACCCCTACAAATGCACAGTCAGACTTTAGCTCGATTACACCAACTTGTTCTTTGGATAGCTTACCTTGCTTCATGAGAAGTCCAGCAATGTCTCCCTTAGATATTTTATCCTTTCGACCACCAGAGATAAATAGCGTGCTCCAATTGGTACGAGGTGGATTTTGACTCTCCTCCATTTCGACTACAGGGTACTCTTCAATGTATTCTGGTTTTCTACCTCTCTTCTCTAAGATAATATAAGCGGTACCATCGCTGTTCATGCGAGCAGTTCGTCCGTTTCTATGTGTGAACTCTTGACTACGAGGAGGCAGCTGATAATGGATAATGAACTTTAGCTCAGGGATATCAAGCCCTCTGGCAGCCAAGTCTGTAGCGATGATGAGCCTATGTGTGCCGTTTCTAAATTTGATAAGTACTCGCTCCCGATCCTTTTGTTCCATGTTGCCATAAAAGCAGCCATGTTCTATGCCCTCTTCAAACAGTGAGTCACTCAACTCCGCTATATCGTCTTTGAAGTTACAAAAGATGATGCCAGGTTGATCGCCAATGAAAGACAGGGTATTGACTAAGGTCTCAAACTTACTATTTTGCGCCAAATCTACAATCTTGATTTCAAGCTGTGTGGACTTTGTGTTGAGGTAATTGATTTCAATAGGGTCATTGAGTCCAACGAATTTTGGTATCTGTGCTTCTTTGGTAGCCGATGTCAGGATACGTTTATCGACCTGATCCAGCTCCTCAATGATATCCCGCATGTCGTCTTCAAAGCCAATCTCAAGCGATTTGTCAAACTCATCCAAAACCAATGTCTTGATACCTCTAGTCTCAAATTGGTTTCGCCTGATATGATCCGCCACTCTACCTGGTGTCCCAATCAATAGCGCAGGCAGATGCTTTAGCTCTTCTCTGTCCTTACTTCCAGCACGTCCACCATAAACAACATTCGCTTTGTATCCCGAGCCCATCTCTCTAAATACCTGTTCGATTTGAATAGCTAGTTCCCTTGATGGAACTAAGACTAATGCTTGAATGCCCTCCTTTTTTGTGTCAAGTCTAGCCACTAGCGGTAGTAAAAACGCCAGTGTCTTTCCAGTTCCTGTAGGAGAGAGCAGTACGACATCAGAGTCTGATTTGATAGCTGAATGGGCTTCATTCTGCATAGGGTTGAGTCGTTCGATACCTAGCTTGGCAAGAATGTCTTTTTGGCTTTTTACTGACATATGGAGTGATAACAATTGGGCCGAAGCCCTGAGTAAAGAAACGTTATTGGTTAACAGCTGCAAAGATACCACTACCACGTCTTTCTTAAGTTTTCCGTGCTATAGTTGAAGACTTTGGGCTTGGCATTTTTCTACTGTTGGTCTGCATTGACCAGTTTGAGTTTCATTTTTCGAGTTACACGAATTACATATAAGTCGATCCATTGGTAAATGAAACATCTGGTAGAACTCTTTGTGCTTGAAATCTATAACCTTAAAGTCATCAATACACTTACGCAAGTACCGAAGGCGATTATCAATTTATCGAAGATGCTTTTTGTTGTAATGGTAATCGGCATTTTCTGAGCGATCTCCCAACTTACAGTCCATGTAATCTTAGCGGTCACGTCTGGACGTTCCACTCGCCCAAAGTGATCATGTTCTTTCCTTAATTTCTCTAAACCTTCGCAAGTAATCATTTGTTAGCGATTGAGTTTTGGTAGCGTTGATTCCGGGATTTTTCGCCTTATAATAAATGATCTTGTTTGAAAACTTTTTTGAGATAATATATTGATGGATAGTTTGTCGGTGTAAATCTGTCAATTGGTACGGTATGTAATCCTGGATTATGACTGGGCGTCCTCGTTAATATAGCTTTGGGTCTGTGTTGGATGTGTATTGGAGACGCGATGCATCGCTCTCCACAGCGCATCACCACTCTGTCAGCTTTTTAAGAAGTTAAATTATTGTTAGCAAAAGTTGGATGTGTTCTTTTATAACTAATTATAAGCCATTCCTTTAACTAATCAAGGTTTTTATATTTCAAGGAGTATAAGGCTGTATTCGTTTGAGAATTTTTATTGGTCTATGTGTAAGTAGTACCAATGAAAAAAGTGTTCAAAGGAGACTCATTTAACCATTTCAAAATTATTTTTAAAAAAATCTTCAATGCTTGTCCTATTTAATAGACTTCAATCATTAAAGTATTGAAATCATAATTAATAACGTAAAACAAAAGAACATGAAAGATTTTATGATGATTTTCCACAGTGAACCTGACCCAAATATGGAGCCTAGTCCCGCTGAGATCGAGGCTGAGATCAAGGAATGGATGGACTGGGTTGGAGGAATTGGAGCACAAGGAAAACTCAAAAACCCTGGGGAAGCGTTGGGTTTTGAAGGTAAAACTGTTCACTCAGATGGATCAATAACTGATGGGCCATATGCTGAAGTCAAAGAATTTGTAGGTGGATTTATTATCGTTTCAGCTGGTAATCTTGATGAGGCTGTTTCCTTATCGAATGGATGTCCG
>CAYMST010000304.1:0-5594 GCA_964393115.1 uncultured Roseivirgaceae bacterium
AATATCATAATAATTGATATGATTTGATGTATTGTTTTACAATTCCCTCATTTATGATCGAGAAATTCCAACTATTTGGATATTCGAAGTGACCGAAGAAGTTTTTACGATTTTTCCATAAATCACCCTTCTATGTTTGCCTCAGTTAACAAACACACAATTTCTATTTCAAAACATTAATGCTATCCAAGATGAAAACGACACAAATTTCATTTGCAGCTAGGAAATTGATCTACTCCATTATTGTATTGGTTGTATTGATCACGTCATGTTCGGAAGAAAACGAAGTGACACCAGCATCAGAGACTGGTTTAGAACTCAGAACGGCACAACCTACTCAAGGTGGTAACTGGCTTATCAGAGGTAATGTAGGTGCTACTAAAGAGGACATTAAGATCATGTTAGGTGATCAGCCGGCCACTATAGTACATTTTGAACCCTTTGAAAATGTAACTTTTAAGTTTCCTGAGGGCACCGATGAAGCTATATTAATGGTGAATACTCCGGAGAGGATGATCTCTTTTGGATTTCAAAAATTCTACGAATACTATGAGTTAAAAACGTATTGGGTAGAAAAAGAAGGTGACTACGATAAGCTAATGGTTGGCATCTATCAGGGGCCGGGTGAAGAGCCGTTTCAGTCTGCTGAGCTTACGAGCATACATGAAATCGTAGGCTTCGCTGGAAGTACTGAAATGGGTGAAATCTATGTAGTTACAAAAGGTGAGAATATTCAAACCGGCGTAATGGAGTATACAATCAAAGCGATCGACATTTTGTACGGATATCATAGGGTTGTCTTGAAAACCACTAAACCTATCGAGGAAATCACAGTCGACCCGATAAGAGAGCATATTTACTATTTAGAAAGACTACCAAATGACAATAATCAATATGCGGTGAAGAGAATGACGAAGTTCGGGCATAATAAAAAACGTCTTATTAAGTATCCAAGTACTACGATTGAAGAGTTCGAATTTGACGTGTCAAGAAGCTCTTTATTCTTTGTGGCCAATGGTAGGGATGTATTTACGTATCATGTCTATAAGAATACGACTACTCCGCTTTACCTAGTTAATGGTCTTCAAGAAACTACTGGTTTGGCGGTAGATAATACAAATAAGATATATGTCGCGAGCAAAGCGAACTGGGATGATGAGACCTTCACCATTTATCAAGGAGTGAAAAACGAGCATTCACCGCTCAAGGAAATCATATCCATTGCAAAAGGGTTTCCGGCTGAGATGCTGACAAATGTTGCTTCAATGGCCTTTGACAGCCAAAATAAGGAACTATACTGGACTACTGCTTCTTCTAATGGTAGCGGTAAAGTATATCGAACTGCTGTCAATAACATCAATCCTTACGAAGTGAACTCGGGTGTACATACTGGAGAATTACTTACACTGGTAGAGAAGTTTTAATATATGAGGTATTGACTGGTGCCAATTTTCATAATTGGGCCAGTCTTTTTTGACTTAGAATACACTAATGCTAAAAAACGACCGTCGTCGAACTCATTGTCCAGAGTCTAGTTATGAGCTGACTAAGAATCTAGCAATAAGTCGTTTAAACCAACTCTTTTGTACGATTCTCTTATGGATTCCATATAAACTGGGTAAAATACTGTTACAATTGGTCCCAACCAAATTCATCAAAACACTATAATCACGACGGTCTTTATTTTCATTTTTTTAAAAAACACTAACACCTTCATTCTATCAAAACAAAATATTGATAACGATCATACGGAAGGTAAGCATCTCATCAATCAAATAATCACTTCATTTCAATTTTTTATCATAATGGTTGTTCGTGAATTTTTTTGAGAAATTGCGACTCCAAAATTTTTAATACCGATCAAACAAACACAAAAACATGAAAAAACTAATTTTTACTGGTCTGTCACTTTGTATCTTATTCACAACTTATGCTCAAGTATCTATGGAAGATTGGGGAGTATTTTTTGGAGATAGAAATCCTCGCGTGGACCAAACAGTAACATATTCCTTTACGATACCTTCCAGCTCTGATCCAGGATTTTTTTGGGAGTTAAATGGAGATGATAAGCCAGGAGTAACCACAAATAATGGAGACGGCACGTATACGTTTTCATACACACACACCTGGAAAACGTATGATCAGATATTTAATACACTCTATTTACGTCCAGTAGAAGCACCTGAATATGAAGTAGGACATATTGATATTATCGTTAGAGAAAATATTTGGAAGACAAGCTCTCGACCTAATAGTGTTTATTTTGGTGGAGGAAACGTTGGAATAGGAACAAGCAACCCAAGAGCGAAGCTTACGGTAAATGGAAAAATTAGAGCTGAAGAAGTTGAAGTAATGCCGAATATTAATGTGCCGGACTATGTCTTTGAAGAGGATTATGACTTAAGAACTTTAGAGGAAGTTGAAAGTTATATCACAAAAAATAAACACCTACCTGAGATTCCTTCAGCTGCTAGTATTGATGAAAAAGGTAGCTTAAGTCTGGGAACACTGAATTTGTTGTTACTTAAGAAGATTGAGGAATTAACGCTTTATACCATCCAACAGCAGAAGGAATTAGATCAACAAAAAGAGCTCATTCGAGAACTATCCAAGTAATCTGAGTAGAGAAGTATATCATTTCTAAATAGCGATAGTATGAAATACATAATGTTGTTGTCTCTGCTCTTGTGCGGCACAATCAGTCACGCCCAAGAAAGAGTAAGGTGTCGAGAGGGTGTTACCTCTCTAAATTCGTTCAATGAAGGAAGAGATACCGAATATCTAATTACAAACGAGGTATCTGCGGCTGGAGAAGTATCGGGACGGTTATTATTGAAGCCAGGATTTCATGTAAAGGGGTCTGACGACTACGTAAACATGCGTCCTGTACAAGCGAAACTTAAATCTAATCATTGGGGTAATCCAAGTTACCTTGCCCTTGACTTCAATGTGGCTCCTGACCCGAGTACAGAGGTTATTGATGTGGAGATGTATTGGTATGACGAGTATGATTTCTTTCTTCGGTGGAATGGCCAATTTGCGGTGCTGTTATGTACTGGTTGCAATCAGAATGACTACACACAAACTACTGAAAACGACGGTTCGATTACGTTTACAAGTACTGAGCCCTGGGACATAGTGCCTTCAAGTGCACGGTTTGTAGGACGTACGATAGTCCAGACGAATGATGGTGATTGCCCCGTATTTAGCAATGTCATTCGGGATAACTTTGATGGTTTTCAGTGGTTTCAAGCGCGATTTGCTGACGATGTGCACACAAGTGTAGAGCTACCTGACGAATCGTTGGTCATCTTTCCTAACCCACTGTTGACTTCTAATACTAATCTGAACGTGAAGTATACAAGTACCGAACAAAAACATGGTGTTGTACAGATAATCGATGCAAAGGGAAAAGTGGTTCGCTCATTTGTGTCGTATCTCAAAAAGGGATCTAGCTTCATCAGTCTTGGTGACTTGAAGCTTAGCTCAGGTATTTATTTCGTTCACCTTGATGGTAATAGTAAACGTCTAGTGGTGAAATAGAGTAGAAGGTACCCAGACTACCAAAAAATTGGCAGTCTGGGTATTTATTTATTGAACAATCAATTTTTTAGTTAAGGTCTGTTGTCCAGACTTTAGGCTGAGCACATAAACTCCAGGCTTTAACTGTCCATCAATTTTGATTTGGTTTTGATAAACCGCTCGCTGTTCGATCAACTTGCCATGCATATCTACGATGGAGAGAGCCGTCGCAGAAGACGCATTTCGAAGTGAAATAACGAAGTTGCCGCTCGTTGGATTCGGAGCAACGCTAAAATCAAACGGATGAAGGACTGATGTTGCACCTTCAAACCTTGCCGAACTAGTAGAACTAACTCTTATCTTATCAATATCGGGTGCGCTAGCACTATTATTGAAGAACTTGATAGAGTTATTTCCTTCTTGTAGGTTAACTGTTCTTGTAAATGATCCCACAGTTTCCCAGTCACCAGAATTTAGCGATTGAGAGAATGTGTTTCCTCCGTTTATACTTACGGAGATACTTCTGGTTGATCCACTGATATAGTAGAATACAACTTCGTACTCACCATCACAAGGTACATTGATGTTATTAATGATTAAGTAATTAGCAGGTTTCTTACCCATATACCCAATTACTTTTCCGCCTGACGCAGCAGACTTGTTGTTCTCGCGTGTGGTCCCGTTTAGCGTATTTCCAGAAGCCTCAGCCTCTATTTCAAAGTTCACTGTAGGACAATTGCCGACTGGAATGTCTTTGTAAGTTGCCGTTACGGTAGCGTCAGCTGAGCCAATCATTATACTTGTTGAAGCGCTTGTTGCCGAGGCTAGGCCGGCGATATCACCAGTCCACGCATCAAAAGTTTGGCCTGCAGGTGCGGCATCCGCAGTGATACTAACAGCGGTGCCAGATGTATAACTTCCATCTCCACTGCCGTTGTTAACGGTTAGTGCATACATCATTGGAGGCTCAACACTTCCACCACTAATATCGATATAGCATATTTTTGGATTGGAAGCGCCACTCGCTGCTCTAATGGTTAATTTTCCATCACTAACAGTTACCGCTACATTTTGATAGATATCAAAATTATCTTCACCATCAGGATCATTTAAAATAACACCTTCGATATTCAAGTTGTTTACTTGATCAGAATATTGAGCGTCACCACAAGCTACTTCCAAAGTATAGTCACCATTTGCTAAAGCAATCTCCCAGGTTCTGTCTCCAATGTGGTTTAATGTCTTTAATCTTAAGTCGCTGTTTCCACTTCTATTTCGGGTTCTGATGTTTTCACCATTTAGCCAGCCGTAAGAATAACCGTTTCCTCTATTGCCGTAAGCGCTTCCTTGATCAGCTAGATACCCTGCCGGTACAGAGCCTGATGGCTGAAAGTTGATACTTACAGAAGTAGTAGGGATAGGAGGGGCTCCAACAGCCTTATAAGTGGCCGTTACAGTAGCATTGCTCGACACAGTTGTTATAGTGGTCGATGCGCTAGATGCATCTGAAATACCGGTAATATCTCCTGTCCACTGGTCAAACATTTGACCTGATGGAGCAACATCAGCAGTAATGGTCACATTAGTACCAGCAGTATAGCTACCAGATCCGGAGCCATTCATTACGGTAAGCTGATACGTCTGAACAGGGATGTCTTTGTAAGTAGCTGTAACTGTAATATCTGATGAAGGCATGACTAGAGAGGTGGTAAATGCGTTGACATCAGTTACAGTTGCGATATCACCAGTCCATTGATCAAACATTTGTCCAGCAGGTGCTGCATCAGCTGTAATGTTTACTGAGGTTCCTGCTTCATACGTACCATCACCAATTCCTTTGCTGACGTCTAAGGTAAACGTCTCTGTGGTAGTCGTATCACCATTATCCACTGGAATGATATCGATATAGCATATTTTTGCGTTGAATGCGCCACTTGCTGGCTTGATAGTCAATCTTCCGTCGGTTACGGAAACACGTCCTGTAAACGTGTCGAAGTTGTCTTCGCCATCAGGATCATTGAAAATGGTTCCTTCAACATCTACGTTGTTCACTTGATCAGTATACTGCGCGT
>CAYMST010000305.1:0-5593 GCA_964393115.1 uncultured Roseivirgaceae bacterium
TTCACTATTCTGATGAATTTTGTTTTATTTTATAATACGGAATTCTGAGGAC
The DNA here is from genome assembly GCA_964393115.1 of uncultured Roseivirgaceae bacterium. Lineage (GTDB taxonomy): Bacteria > Bacteroidota > Bacteroidia > Cytophagales > Cyclobacteriaceae > CAYMST01. The sequence goes on from CAYMST010000305.1 coordinate 53, forward strand.
ACACATCACCAGTAGAAAAGTTATAGATTGAAGAAAATTGTATTCATTGTAGTTGCGCTATTAATCGGTGCTGGGGGAGCCTATTATTACTATTTCGAACTGCCAAAAGGGAATTCGATCAATATTTGGCGCGTTATTCCTGATGATGCGTTAGCTATTTACGAAACAGACGATCTGACCAAGGTCAGCAAACACTTAGAAGAGACTAAGGTTTGGAAACGAATAGCCGCTTTGCCTGTTATAGCCAAACAAAAAGAGGTAATTGCTCAGTTTAACCTAAAGAAGTTATTCTCTGAAAAATTAAATGGTGTTAAATTATTTGCTTCGCTACACGGTGGAAGTGAACTGGAATTGTTGTACACTGTTGAGGTTAAATCCTTACTGCTGCATCAAGCGATTGGTAAGGCACTAAAAGACTTTGAGAAGGAAGGAGACTTTCTTAAATCCACCAGGGATTACTTAGGATATACTATTACAGACTTTGAAAATGCAGTGACAAAAAAGAAGTTTAGCTATGCATTTCCAGGGAATGTGCTCATTATATCAGCATCGTCATTCCTACTAGAAGATGCCGTACGTACCATTGTAAATAGTGATCAAAAGTCTTTTTTCGAATCAAATCCAGAGGTTCTTCAAACTGTTAAGCTCACTAAAGATCAAGGGAATCTATACGTAAACACGGCTCAATTGGATTTATTGTTAAAAAGTGGTTTTGCTTCAGATGCCGTCGATAAGGTCTCTCTTCTACCCATTGCTAAGTCTACATGTCTAGATGTTCTCATCGGCAGCGATGTGGTGTCGATGAGTGGTTTTTCTGCTGTTCGCCAGAATGATTTTCTATATCGTCACTTGAATTTTGAAGGAGGTACGTTCGAGCTTCCAAAGCTGGTACCCAGTTTTGCGCCATATGCCTATCATTTTGCAGGGAGTGATGTGAGGGTTCAAGTCGAGAAAAGTAACGACTTAAACGCCGTTGGCTTTGATTACAATAGGCTTCAAGAGTTAATGTCCAATGAAATGCTCTTTTTTAACGGTGGTAGCGAGGATGAAAATGTGGTGTTGCTGAAAAGCGAACAGTTTGATGATTTACAGGCCTTTCTTTTGGAGTGGTCAGAAAAACTGGCGGATCATAATGCCAATCCGCTATACCGCGAGGAGTATTTAGAATATGAAATCGTACAGCTAGAGGCGAAGGCGTTTCCTACAGATGTTTTTTCTTCATTGATGAAAGGGTTCGATGAGTGCTACTTCTTGGAGTATGAGGGAATCGTGATACTTGGTTCCACCCAGGCAATACTCAAAAAGTATTTAAGTGCGCTTGATGATGAATATACTTGGGGGAAGTCCATTGTGATTAATAAAATTCTGTCAGAGCTAAATCAGGAAGTTAATTTCAGCATTCTGTTTAATGGTACTCAGTTTGTTTCTCAGGTGAATGAAATGAGGAAATTTTCGGAACAAGATCTTTTACAGCTACTCGCAGGGTTTAATTTTGGTTCTGTTCAGTTTTCTGGAGTGGGGGACAAGCTTTATACCAATCTAGTATTTCATTACAAAGGTAAGGTGTTCCAAAGTCCAGTTACGAAACCCGATGCACCTGCGGTGAATTCCAGGCCAGGGAAATTGGTTTCTTTGGATAGCACAATAGTGGCAAAACCAGCGTTGATCAAAAACCATTTGAATAGAACCAGAGATGTGATCCTACAAGACGAAAGTGGCCAGGTTCATTTAGTGTCTAAAAGTCTCGAGGTACAACCGCTAGCTAATGTTGGTGGTCCGATTACGTCGAACATAGTACAGATGGATTTTTATCATAATAGAAAATATCAGGCGCTCTTTGCCGTTGGCAATCAAATCTGGGTGATGGACAGAAACGGTGATGGAGTAGGTACTTTTCCCGTTTCAATTGAAACGAGTGCTGATATTAAATGGTTGGGGGTTATAGACTATGCGGCTAATGGCAAGTGGAGAATTGCGGCAACTACGGCCAACGGTGAGATTTTTTTACTAAATAAAGAAGGAAAAGTGCTCGATGGCTGGAATCCAAGAGTGATGCCTGATAAGCAGGTTATGGCGTTGAAACACATTAGAGTTAGAAATAGGGATTATTTGATCACCGCATCTACAGAAGGAGCGATCAATGTGTTGAAGCGAAACGGAACCTTTTATGATGGGTTTCCTGCTCAATCTGGAGGAAGACTAGAGTCAGAAGTTTTCGTTAAAAAAGGAACAAGTCCTACCAGCTCAAGCATCAGAGGGGTTACACGTAATGGAGAGTATTTCCATATTAACTTCTTAGGTAAGATATCGTCACAAAAACAATTACCTAGAAACGCTGCCAATAGTAAATTCGTTTTAGTGCCAGATGCCTCTGGTAAGCAATTTGTCTTTGCCAGTCATGACGAGCTTGGTATTACTGTTTTCAACAATAAGGGACAAGAATTGTTTACTAATAACTCGCTCATATCTAGAGAAATTACATTTCAGTATTATCAGTTCACTACGGGTAATCAGTTTTTTATTCATGACCGTGAACACGCTCTTTTATATGGTTATACCGCGAACGGAAAGATGTTGAAAGGGTTTCCAGCTAGCGCTAATTTCCCAGTAAGCCTTATGGTATATAATAAAGAAGGGAAGCAGCTTTACCGTGCTCATAAAAATCAGCTGTTTGTAGATTCGCTTTGATAGGATACAAATGGTAATGAACAGTAGAAGTAAGAAGGATTGAAAATAAAAAAAGCCTGCTCATCATCATGAACAGGCCTTGATCTAGTTAGATTCGATATTAAATGTGATCTGCGATCCAATCTCCTACCTCAGAAGTGGATTTAGGAGACTCTTTTGAAATGTCTTCCGTTACGAAACCGGCTTCCAGTGAAGCGCTTACCGCATCACGAATGGCTTTTGCACCGTCTAGAATATTTAAAGATTCTAAAAGCATGGCTGCAGAAAGAATGGTAGCTACCGGATTTGCGATGTTTTTGCCGGCTGCTTGTGGGTAAGAACCGTGGATAGGTTCGAAAACAGAGGTGTGAACACCTACTGAAGCAGATGGAAGTAAGCCTAATGAGCCTGTGATAACCGAAGCTTCGTCCGAGAGAATGTCTCCGAACATGTTTTCAGTGACCATTACATCAAATTTCTTCGGCCATTGGATAAGCTGCATGGCAGCGTTATCCACGAACATATAGTCAGTTTCGATATCTGCGTATCCACCTTCCATATCTTGCGCAACCTCTCTCCAAAGCCTTGAAGTAGAAAGCACGTTTGCTTTGTCTACAACAGTCAGTCTTTTACTTCGCTTACCAGCGTAGTCATAAGCCAACTTAAGGATCCTTTCGATTTCCGCTTTGGTATATGTACACGTGTCAAAAGCTTTATTTAGGTCTTCTGATCTTCCTTTTTCACCAAAGTAGATACCGCCAGTAAGCTCTCTTATCACTACTAGATCAGCTCCTTCTACGATATCTGATCGTAACGGAGACTTGTGAATCAGCGATTGGAAAGTCGTAACCGGTCTAATATTTGCGTACAAACCAAGTTGCTTACGCATCTTCAATAATCCTTGCTCTGGTCTAACTTTTGCCTTTGGATTATTGTCGAACTTAGGATCTCCAATAGCACCGAACATTACGGCATCAGACTCCATACATACTTTATGGGTCTCTTCTGGGTAAGGATCACCTACCGCATCAATAGCTGCGGCACCAGTAATAGCTTCCGTAAATTCAAATGTGTGATTGAATTTCTCCCCTACCTTTTTTATCGCTTTGAGCGCTTGCTCTACAATCTCAGGTCCAATTCCGTCACCTGCTAAAACGGCAATTTTATGGTTCATCTTATTTATGGTATTAATTAAGTCTTCTTTATTTCGTGTTCAGTTCTCCTGTATGCGTTTTTTTAGGAGAATTAACTTTCAGTAATGTTTAACATCTTAATGGTCGCTTGAATGGCCGCCACGGTCTGGTCAGAGTCTAATCCTCTGGTTTTAAGCGTATTGCCGTTTTCTGGGTTTTCCCAAGTAATAGAAGTAACCACCAAAGCATTTGTCTTACCACCTGGAGGAATGCTAACCACATAGTCTTTTAGCAGTGGGAAACTTTTGTCCAACTCCTTTTTATAAATGAAACGAAGCGCATTCATAAAGGCATCGTATTGCCCATCTCCTGAGGCAGTATGTTCGTATGTGTTTCCTTCTATTGCTATTTTTAATGAAGCCACTGATTTCAGTCCATGAGCTACCGAAAGAGCGTAATTCAGTACTTTGACTTTCTCTTGAATAGTTTCACTTTTCAGGACATCGGATATAATAAAGGGTAGGTCTTCCTTCGTAACGGTTTCTTTTTTGTCACCCAAGTCGATTACCTTCTGCGTGACTTTCTTGATTTCTTCGTTACTAAGTGACTCGGCGTACCCTAGCTCCTCTAGGTTTTTTACGATATTAGCTTTTCCCGATAGTTTACCTAGAGCATAAGTATAATTTCTTCCAAACCGCTCTGGATGAAGTTTAGTTTGATAAAGTTTGTCTTTATTGTCTCCATCAGCGTGAATGCCGGCAGTCTGTGTGAAGACATGTTCGCCGATAATAGGCTTGTTATGCGGTATTCTTATTCCAGAGAAAGACTCTACAGTCTTACTTACCTGATAAAGCTTGGATTCGTCGATGTTCAATTCGACACCCAAATGATCCTTGCCGATAGCAATAACCGAGGACAGAGAAACATTTCCTGCGCGCTCGCCCAAGCCATTTAGCGTAGTGTGAATGCCTCTAATGCCAGCTTTGATGGCTCCGTACACATTTGCGGCTCCAAGATCGTAGTCATTGTGAGCATGATAGTCAAACGTTACCCCTGGGAAGTTGCTGACCATATACTGGCAAGCTTCATATGCTTCTTCATGGTTTTGGACGCCTAAAGTGTCTGGAAGCAGTATTCTTTTTACATCTGTATCTTTTAGGCCCTCAACCATGAAGTGCACGTAATCACGTGATTCTCTCATGCCATTGGACCAGTCTTCAAGGTAAATGTTAACAGCAATACCCAATTCAGAGGCTAATTTTACATTAGCTTGAATGTCGGTGAGATGTTCTTCTTTGGTTTTTCGCAGCTGCTTTTCACAGTGCTTCAAAGACCCCTTACACAATAAGTTGATTACTTGTCCTCCCGCATCTTTAATCCAGTTTAAGGAAACTCCGTGGTCAACAAAACCCAATATTTCAATTTTTTCACCGAAACCGTTAGCGTTGGCCCAATCAAAAATCTTCCGTGCTCCTTGGTATTCACCTTCTGACACTCTAGCTGATGCAATTTCAAGTCGGTCAACCTTTAAGTCTCGAAGGAGCTGCTTAGCCATTGTCAGCTTTTCGCTGTATGTAAATGATACTCCGGACGTTTGCTCTCCGTCACGGAGGGTTGTGTCCATTATTTCAAGCTTCATCGTCTGTCTATTTATTTGGAAACACCATTTATTCCCAAATCATTTATTTTGATCTGCAATATTTAATAATGCAGTCGCGAACCTATGGCGTGTAGTAAAAAT
>CAYMST010000306.1:0-5589 GCA_964393115.1 uncultured Roseivirgaceae bacterium
CCTGGTGTTCAGCCGAATCTGGAATCGGTTTATTCGCAGGTATCAAGTCTGTTAGCTTCTCTAAGCCTATGGTAAAATATTTACGGTAATCAGTGGAGCTGGGAGTGATATCCACCCAATCGCTACAGCCACCACTGGTACAATTTGCTGGATCATCATTGGTAGAGCGAACGATCCCTCCAGTTTGTTCACAGACTCCTGCACTGTAGGTATCGCCTTCCTCACAAGAATTATTCGCATAGGAAATCGAACCTGAATTCATAAAATATACCCTATCGTTGAAAGAATTAAACAGACCACCTAGGTTATCTGGTTGTGCCCTATCTCCTCCAACAGCGTGCCGGCCAACACCAATCATATAGCGCATATTCATATAAGCTCCATCAGGACCACATTGCATTTCATTATTCAAGCTGGTAATTTTTGTGAGAAACGGCCGGTTGGTTCCTGCTCCTGGAACACTCCAATAGATATTGCCATTAAAGATATGAATGGATTCACTCACCGAATTCCACACAACACTCGAATTCCACGAAGAACGACAACCATCATAATTGTCAAAGCCCCAACTTGCATCAAGATAATCAAAGTTCAATACAGAATCCGTATCGGTAGTAAAATAGAGGTAATCGTTATCTCTATCCTTAGCTCCAGATATAAATAGGTATTCATTGCCACCAAAGGTTCCAACCGTAAAGTTCCCCCTACCATTTTCGTTATTGGGACCGCAACCCGCAGAGCCAGAATTATTGGTGTTGCAACCACTCGAACCAATACTATTGAATGGAGCAGAGGCAGAACTGCTCGACTTCCGCTTGCCTGTCGTATCTTTGAGAATCTCAAAGGTGAGGTTTTCAGGGGAGCTACCATCGGCATTGAAACGAGTTGCTCCATTTCCCCCTTGGTTTGGGCCAATGTAGAGTTTATTATTGTATTTCTCCAAATAACCAAAAGGGGTACCATCGCCAAACGGATCGGAAATAACAGCTCCATCGACAAAGTTTTGTGGAACCGTTCCACAACCTTGGAAAGCGGCACGATCCTTGGGGCTATCCAAAAGAGCTTCTACTCCAGTGCTGTCTTGGATAGCTCCAAAGCTAGTGTCATCAAAACCATCACCATCGGTATTGTTAGCCGCAAGCAAAGTGTAAATACTTCCATTCTGGTTGAGGTCATGTGTCACACAGACCTTATTGGTATTTGCAGCCAAACCACCACAAACACTACCGTCTAAAACTCTCACACTGGTAATGCTCCCCACTTCAGTACCACTCACTGCCCCGCGGATGGTATAACGTTTGGCACATTCCGCAGCGGTATCACACTCGGCAGAATTGGCAACATTGACACCGGTCTTTACGGGTTTAGAGAATGTAGCGACTACTGTTAACAAAGAACCGCAAGTAGCAGAAGATACTTTCAACTTCTCTTGGCCCAAAAAGTTAGCATTGTTGGGACAGCTAATTGTATAGGTCGCATAGTCACGGTGGTGCATATTATCTTTATCTACTAACAACACATAACTATTGCTATCGGCTTGGTTTGCGGTAGTCAAATCATAGGTGTAATCATCAATTTTTGTTACTGCACTGATACTCAAAGAAGAGGTACTACTGGTGAAATTGCTATTATCAGTACATAATCCACTTGCAGAAGCAGAGTCAGCTATTTTGTAATTGCCAACTGTTGTAGCATCTGAGTTATTCACTGGCCTGGAGAAAGTAACACGTACCGTAGTGGCATCTATAGAACTCGCATTGGTCACCACAGGAACCGGCACTTCAAAAGTTCCGGTAATCGGACTCACCGACTGCAGATTAGTCGCTATATTCGGAGTTGCAGCCGTGTCGGTTATAGTTCCCAAGATGGTAATATAATCCCCTACTGATATACTAGGAGAGCCGCTACCCGCAAAAGTTATGGTTAACTCGTCACCAGCCGTGTTCCAAGCGGTAGAAGTAATCGTTCCCCAAGTGTGCGAAGAACTCAAAGAGAAAATACTGGAAATGTTGCCATCGTTGATAGTTGGTTTGTTAGTTGCCTCAGAAAAGGTCAATACCAAAGTATCATCACTGTCTATCCCTGCACCAGCAGTCGCATTCTCAGCGGCAACAGCAGTCAGAATCACAGGAGGAGCCTTGTCGACTACCATGGAGGACAAATCTGCTACGGTTTGCACCTCAATGCCAGAACCAAGCCACTTGCCACTCGCAGTCGTAAATGCCATAGCCTTCTTGTCAGTTCCAGAGATAGTAAAATCATCACTGAATACAGTTACTATGGTGTCGTTGGTGGTACCACTGTCATTGTTGGGAGAAGCAATCGTGCCAGTTCCACCTGCGACACTGTCTATCTTGGTCAAGGCAGTACCACCCAAGGTAAACTGAGCAGCCTCTGTGTCGGTGATAGAACTATCCTGGATGTTCCCAGAAAAAGTCACCTTCAACTGGTCTATCTTACCATCTGCATCCGTGTCATACTGCTCGATTTGGCTGATGGATGGGCCGAGAGTAATTGTTAAGGTTACCGCTGTAGTATTTCCTGTGTTATCAGCAGCATCATAGATGTTTGCAGAGGCTGCTATGGTGTCTGTGCCATTGTCACTCGCAGTGAAAGTAGTATTCGCTACATAGATAGCTATGTTGTCGGTTCCACAAGTGTCACTTCCCATACTGCTGATTGAACCAGCATCACCACTACTCGCATCGGAATAGGTCACGGTCGTAGTTCCCAAATTGCCACCTGAACCACAAGCTAAAGCTCCAGTCGCCCCATACACTGGTTCAGAGAAGGTCACGGTTAAGTTTGCACTCACTGTATCACCAGTGGCACTGACTATCACAGGTTTGGCTCTATCTACCTCAGTTACAGTCGCTGTAAATAGCCGGCCCACTGTCTTAGCACTCACTGCTGCCAGGTCAGGCGCAGAGGTTGTGGTAAGGTCAGGTTTCACAGCAGTATCTGTGCTGCTACCTTCGGTAAACTGTAGATAGATTACACTGTCATTGGCGGTGTCAGATTCGGGAGCTGCACTTCCATGTGCCAATACAACTCCGCTATATCCCGCAACCAACCACTTGCTCTGGCTACTTCCAACAGCATTTAACGAATAACCTGGGAAGCTAGAGTCATTGATGGCTTCACTAAAGGTCAGTTTGTAATGGTCAATCTTGCCATCGTTATCAGCATCCATTGTTTCAGCAGAGGTAATGCCGATCTCATCATCAGTGATGGTAAAGGTATGACTGGTTTGGCTGCCCAAACTTGCGTTACTTGGTGAACCCAAGGTCAGAGCAATCGTTTCATTGCCTTCAAAGAGTAAATCTTGTAATACGGGAATTGTCACCGTCTGTGAGGTATCACCGGGATTGAAGGTAACTGTTACGGGAGAACCGATTGCGGTGTAGTCTGTGCCAGATGTTGCGCTACCACTACCCGCATCCGTCACCTGCACAGTGATGGTTTTGGAGCTCGCTGCACTCAAACTTAAACTTACTGTTCTGTTGGTCGCGGTTTCATCACCAGAACTACTGCTCGCAGAAGCAAACTGCACAGTAGGAGGGCTATCATCATTGGTGATAGTTCCCTCACCTTGGGCATCGGTGATTGTTCCTACCGAGGCATTGGAGAGATTCACATAATAACTCTCATCCACCTCATCCTTGGCATCACCGGTTACATTCACGGTTAAGGTGTTGCTCGTGGCCAATGCTGCTATGCTCAAGGTGGTTGTACTTATCGCGGTGTAGTCGGAATCAGCTGTTGTTGCTGTGTTGTCAGCTGTTGCATAGTCCACAGTTACACCGGCTTCGGTAGCTACGGATAAGGTCACGGTGAAAGTCGCTGTGGTGCTGCCACTATTCCCCTCGGTTACAGTCGCATTGTTAATTGTAATGTTTGGAGCACTCTCATTGTCTGTTACATTCGCAGTCACACTGTTTATCGAAATGCCACTGTAAGCACCATCAGAACTACTCGCACTGTGGCTAATCGTTGATGTCTGCGCACCTTCATACACCGCATCATCCACAGCAGTTACGGTTATGGTTTGAGCTGTATTCCAGTTGCCTGTGGTAAAAGTTATGTCGGAGATGGAACTTACATCTGCATTCGTGCCAAAGCTAATCGTTACACTTGCAGTTGGTTGGGAGGTTAAAACTACTGTGTAAGTATCTGTTGCTCCACCTTCCGTTACATCTGTAGAGCCACCACTTTGTGAGATCGCCACTCCAGCTGTATCGTCATCAGATACATTGATACTTACAGAAGATATTCCGGTAACCGCATCATAATTGCTATCGGCGGTGGAAGCAGTATTAATACTATGGCTAATACTCCCTGTATGGGTTGCGGCCTCATCCAAGTCATCATTCACAGCAGTCACGGTTACAGTTTGGACACTGTTCCAGTTCGCAGTGGTAAAGGTCAAACTCGAACTATCTACTGTGTTCTGAGAATCAGGGGTTACAGTCACCACTACATTTCCAGTTGGTTCTGTATTCAATACTACGGTGTATGTGGCTTTAGTACTACTATTGCCTTCATCAGTTGAACCGGTTACACTACTTATGGTTACTCCAGCAGTATCGTTGTCTGTTACATTGATACTTGCAGAAGATATTCCACTCACTGCATCGTAGTTAGTGTCAGCAGTAGAACCTGTGTTGATGGAATGGGCAATACTCCCCGTATGCGTAGCAGCTTCGTCGACGCTATCATCTACTGCTGTCACGGTCACGGTCTGAGCACTATTCCAGTTCGCAGTAGTAAAGGTTAGACTGGAACTATCTACTGTGTTCTGAGAATCGGGAGTCACAGTTACAACCACATTGCCTGTTGGTTCGCTATTTAGAACAACAGTGTATGTGGCTTTGGTGCTACTGTTGCCTTCATCAGTGCTTCCAGTTACCGAGCTTATGGTCACACCAGCAGTATCATTATCGCTTACATTGATACTCGCAGAAGCTATTCCACTCACTGCGTCGTAGTTAGTGTCGGCGGTTGAACCTGTATTGATGCTATGAGCTATGCTTCCTGTGTGAGTCGCAGCTTCATCGATGCTGTCATTCACTGCGGTTACAGTCACAGTTTGGGCACTGTTCCAGTTCGCGGTGGTAAAAGTTAAACTTGAACTATCTACTGTATTCTGAGCATCAGGAGTTACAGTTACTACCACATTGCCTGTTGGCTCACTATCCAACACTACAGTGTATGTGGCTTTAGTGCTTGAGTTCGCTTCATCCGTGCTACCAGTTATGCTACTTATGGTCACTCCAGCGGTATCATTGTCAGATACATTGATACTTGCAGAAGAGATTCCACTCACCGCATCGTAGTTAGTGTCGGCGGTGGAACTGGTATTGATTGCATGGGCTATGCTTCCAGTATGAGTTGCAGCTTCATCTATGCTATCGTTTACAGCGGTCACAGTTACGGTTTGAGCACTGTTCCAGTTCGCTGTGGTAAAGGTCAAACTTGAGCTATCTACTGTATTCTGGGCATCAGGAGTCACAGTCACTACCACATTGCCTGTTGGTTCACTATCCAACACGACAGTGTATGTGGCCTGCGTGCCTGCATTGGCCTCAT
>CAYMST010000307.1:0-5493 GCA_964393115.1 uncultured Roseivirgaceae bacterium
GTCGTGGCCAGGGCCCCACCCGACAGCAGAATCGCAGCCGCAATCGCCAGTGCCGTATTTGAAATCTGGAAATACTTTACTGGCTAGCAATAAAATTACCGATAAGGCAAGTGCCAGTATCATCAGTCCAATGGAAGACGGTAACTTTAGATAGTAAGTATTGATATATATGAAAATGCCCGCGAGAGCAATAAATAAAGCAATTACGTCTAATAATACCATAAAAGGATATAAACGCTAAGTGGTATAAGTTTTAAAAATTCTGCCAAAAGTACATGCAAATTACTATTTCACCAATCTCTTAGATTCGGATTGATCGATTAAATCACTAATCAAATAATAGGTTGTTTTTTTGGTGATGTTTACAATTATCTAGCTACTCTACTAGTAAATTCTGCAATCTTGTCATGCTCTATTGGTTACTAATTGACAACTTCGTTTATTTTTGATTCAACAAATAATCAGGTTACGCGAAATGAACACAATCTTAGAATCTGAAGTTCGCAGTTAAGGATGAAAAAGGTTATGATAAGTTTCATTCGCGCTGCAGACCATTAAAAGTAAACTATTACACATGAAATTATTTCAGTTGCCATTAAACGAAATACGTTGGGGGATTCTCTTGGTGGGGCTTGTCTTTACCGTGTCATGTACAAGCGAGAGTAAAAAAAACATCAGGAGTATCAAGGAGGAAATGTTGGCTGTTCATGATGAGGTTATGCCTAAGATGATGCAATTATCTTCTATAGAAACACAACTTCAAGTGATTGCAGATTCATTAGCAAGTATTGATTCGTCACAAGCGTTACCTTTGATTAGTGCTGCTCATCGCATTAAACTGGCAAATGAAGGAATGATGGATTGGATGCATCAACTTGATGTGGACCAAGAAGGTGTTAGCGAAGAAGAAAAGTCGAGGTATTTCGCCAATGAACTGAAGAAAATAGAAGACGTGCGAGATGAAATGCTCGCTGCTTTACAGAGTGGAACTAAAATTTTAAACGATAATCAATAATGACAATGAAAAATTTTTTAGCAGTTATTTTACTGTCGGCGGCAGCTTTAGCATACGGACAGGACGGTCCCAAAATATCATTTGAGACATTAACCATAGACTATGGTACGATAGAGAAAGGCGCAGATGGAAAGCGTTCTTTTGAATTTACCAACAGTGGTAATGCGCCATTAATCATTTCTGCTGCTAAGGGGTCATGTGGTTGTACCGTACCTTCTTATCCTAAAGAGCCCATATTAGAAGGGCAAAGTAATGCTATTGAAGTGCGCTATGATACAAATAGAATAGGGCCTTTCACGAAATATGTTACCTTGACAACGAATTCTGTTGATAACTCTACCGTTAGATTAACGATTAAAGGAGTTGTTCAAGCGAAACCGGTTGCCGAGGAGGGTGGTGCCGAATAAAATCCTAATTACCTAGCCCCCCAAAAAAAGTCCCTATTGTTTGTTCGAAAACTAAGAACAAGTGGTAGGGACTTTTTATTTCGACGATATGCAAAGGTTAAGGCTTTGCCTTGTTTAATGCCTTGATCGGTGATCTTATATCCACCATTATTCGGACAGAGTACGTATACTTGCAGCGAAATATCAATTGTATGACTTATTGTCTTGGAATAAAGGTCAAAGAAGGGTTGTTGGCAATTGCCGATACACGCATCACCTCGGGATCAGAAACTACTACGGCCAAAAAGGTCTCTATTCACAATATTCAAAATAAAAGTCTCTTTATCATGACATCCGGGTTGCGCTCGGTGCGTGATAAGGCGGTGACTTATTTTAATGAGTTGATGGAGGGAGATAACTTTCATTATGATAAGATGTACAAAGCTGTCAATGCTTTTGGTGAACAACTGCGCCGTGTGGCAAGTGAGGATAAGGCCTCGCTCACGGCCTCTGGACTTTTCTTCAATCTCTACGCTATTGTTGGCGGGCAGTTAGAAAATGATTTAGAACATAAGTTATATCTGCTCTACCCAGAAGGCAATTGGATCGAGATAGGAGAGGCAACACCATTTTCTATTATAGGGAATTCTGGGTATGGAAAACCAATTTTATCAAGAACCCTATCTTACGATTCCTCTCTTAGGTTTGCTTTCAAAACGGGATTTTTATCTTTTGATTCTACAAGAGTGAGTGCTAGTGACGTTGGGTACCCTATTGATGTAGTCGTTTATAAAAAGGACTCTTTTCATATCTCAGAAACACGTTATACCTATGATCAATTGCGAGGAATTAGTCAAAACTGGGCTTCTAAACTTCGTGCGAATATTGATCAAATGGACGAAGCGTGGATGGATGACTTCTTGAAGAAAGCGACGATAGGGTGATTTAAGCTTTTAACCAACTCCAAAGACTATTGTAGAGACTTACCTTAGTACTTGTTAAGTTGTCAGCCTACATTTTCTTGATATGACAACTTAAAGGAATGCTACCTAAAAATAATTATAAAAGTGTTGATGTATAAATGCGTCTAAGCAAACACATGATGAAAACGTTTTGGATTTTAATTCTGGGAGCTGTTTTTGGTGGTAGGAATCTGTACGCTCAATCAGAGTTAGATCGCCTTCCTACGGGTTATTTTGTAATTACAACAGGCGGACAAATTATAACCGGGACATCAGGTAGTTTCGAAAAAAAAATATTTAAACCTAATGTGGTATTGCTAGATAGTACCACGTATCAGGCATCTACTTTATCTTTTTTTCGTGTATCTCAAGGTTGTTATGCGCGCTGCTTATTTGGTTTTGCCGAACTCGTAGAAGAGGGGAAAATTAACAGATGGTTTTATAGGAGTGATCAGGCAGCTTTTCCTAATCCTGCTGTTAGTGGTCCTCAGGTAAGTGCCCCGGTAGAGTATATTAATAAGGGACTGAACTCATTGAAAGTGTTTAATGTAAAAAATCTAAAAAAAGTAGTGGCTGATGACCCTTCTAGTGTCAAAATGATAAAGCGAGCTGCAACCGCAAAAGGCTTAAGCTATCTTGGAATGGGAGTAGGTACCTTGGTTACCGTTTTAGGGGGGCTAGCTTTGGAAGATGAAGATCAGGAAAATGAGGAACTTAATGGTTCGGCTGTGGCCACTATGGTTGTTGGCACTGGGATGGTGCTCGGTACTATACCATTAGCACTTTCGTATAAAAATAAATTATATCAGGTTGTGGACCACTATAATGAAGGTGCGAAATAAATTGACTTCATATTTCTAGTGAGTATTGATGGTTTGAACCTCCCACATCTTTTGTGTTAACTTTAATTTATTTTAAGGTAAGTTTTTGGTCTCATACAAACATATTGGGACTGAACTATGAACCTAAATTAAGATGCCCATGATCTAAAATATCCTTTCATGAATAGGGACGGTGCAAACTAGGAGAAATCAAGTCTTATACCATTTAAACTATATAAGGGCGTATTGGTTTACGCTAGTGTTTTTTTCTTATTCAAGGCAAAAAATGCAGTCCTAGTAGCGCCAGGATGAGGCTTTTTAACGAAGAAGAAGGGAAAAACTGTAGCAAATACACGTCGTTATATAGTTTAAATGGTATTAGATTTTATAAGTCAAAACCGGTCCCCTAGGATGATCAAGTTTAGTTGTTATAGATTATCGTATTGAAATCCTTTTGGTCAATTGATCCTTGCCGTTGTCAAAAGTTATGACGTACAAGCCTTTACTGAATTTCGACAAGTTCAATTGTTGAGTATGGTTTAGCCTCCCTCGCTTCATGAGCTTCCCTTCCATTGATAATATCCTATAGCGACTGTTGGCCCAATTTTCTTCTGAAAAATTTACGGACAGATCACAATCTGAGGAGGTACAAGGTACCGGTGATATGGATACACCATGATTATTGGGTTGTTGTGATGGTGCTTCACTAGTTTCTGCAAGCCGAAACCCCGGATCTATTATCCCGTTGACAAAATATTCGTTGTTTTCAAAAACTTCAGCTTCCAAATCTTCCTCTCCCAATACTGGCTTCCAGGTTCTGAGGTCATTTGACCCTGAAAGTACTAAACCTGATGGAGCATATTTCTTAGCGGGCACCTTCACGAATAAGCCATCGGGTATCACCGCGTTTTCACCTTTTAAGTCGATAATTATCGAAGCGGGGAGATTATCCGCAATTTTCCATGCTCCTGTGTTCGTCTTTCCGTCAAATGCCAGCCAGGCATTTTTTTGATCGAAACTACTGATCACATCATCTTTTGTTTCGTTGGTAATGGGATCGACTGGGATATTTTCAGGAGAAAAGTCATGAGCGAAGTTGTCGAAATGCTTAAAGTGCATTTCGCTTATCCTCACTTCTTTGTCTACCGCTCCCAGTACATCAACTTTCCAGTATCGGTATCGCCTCACCTCAGGAGGACAAGGAATCACCCTTACTTTAGTTCTTATACCGCTTCCGTGTTTAGATCTGTTTCCCGCTTTGTCTTCGGCAAATACTCGAAAAGCGTACGTTCGGTTACAGTCTAACCCTTCAAGACGAATGGTCGTATCGGAGGTAGAGCCGAGTACCTCGTTAGATCTCGTGGCCACAATAATATATTTCTCTACCCCTATATTGTCGGTAGCCGGTTCCCAGGAGAAAGAAAAGAATGTGTGTCCATTCTCATGATTTCCAAACCCTCTTGGGTTGGTTGGCCGCTCAGTGTCTTCTGTTCCGCAGGGTAGCGTTTCTCCCGATGCCATTTCGGATCTACGAGAGACATTATTGGCAACATCTCGCGCAACGAGCCTAAAAGAATGCGCGTGTGCGCAATTGAGATCTCTATAGATATGCGAGTTGCCTGTCACCGTTCTTGAGATTGAGGAATTGCCCTTGTATAGTTCATAGGAAGCGATACCTACATTATCGCTACTGCTATCCCATGATATCTTTACAGCACCTCTGGCATACGGCTCAACCTTGATATTGGTAGGGATTGAAGGTTTTTGAAAATCCAGCTCAGGAGAGGGGATCAAATTGTCAAGCTCAAAACGGCCCATTTTTCCCATGTAGCTGCTTTTCGTGAGTCCACTTTCTTTATGCACTAACGCCCAGTGAACATTATCGTTGGACCCCATCACTCTAAATGCCGAAGGACCTCTGTTTTCTCCTGTGACGTTGATGATTAGCGCTGCAGGAATTACAGGGTCTATCATATCAATTCTAATAGAGGATGGGAAATTGTATTCTACTTTCCAGGCACCAGTGCCAACCGTACCGTCAAACGCTTTCCAGTCTGTCGGGTTATTGTCTTGCGTATGAACACGTATTTGCGTTTTCGAACTAACCGGAACCTTTGGAAATATTTGTCCTTCTGACTTAAAGGAGATTTCGGATATACGAACCTCCTTACCCACCGTTCCATCGACGATTAGCTTGAGGTAGCGGTATTCGGATGGCACAAGATTACTGTTGGCAAATACTTTCAAGCCACTTTGTGTAGCAAAAACAATAAATAAAACAGTCAATACCTTAAGGTATTTTGTACATA
>CAYMST010000308.1:0-5489 GCA_964393115.1 uncultured Roseivirgaceae bacterium
TGATATAATTTGTCGATCTGGGGTCGTCGATTATGGTAGGCGATTCTATAAAGTCTCTTTGGGTGTTGAGCCTTCGATAGTAAGCCGAAACATTATACTTTAGCCAATCTAGTTCATAACTGTAACTGCCGATGACGTTTGAGCTAACTTGTGGCTGCAACCCATTTGTACTGACATACCAAAAATCTAAGTTTGAAAAACCGAGGATATTTGTTGGCATCGATCCAACAAACTGTGTGTTTCTAGAAATACCAAAGGAATAGGTATTTTGATTTTCTTTTTTTAATGTAAGTAAATTAAATGATATGTTACTTTTTGAGTAATTTTCGTGCGAAAAATAATTCCCCTTAAGTCCGCCTTTAATTCGCCAGTCTTCGACTAACTTAACATCGAATTGCGAAAAAATACTAAGCTCGATTGCGTTATGGATTTTAATTTGTTCCCTTGATTCATCTAGGTATGATGGTTGAAGTCTGTATACGTTGGCGCTTATTCCTGACGTATGTGAGTGCTGCCCGAACTTCTGTTCTATTTCTAAATTGTTTTTGTAGTAGTTCATGAAAGTGCTAAAACGACTGCTGTTTGTTCCAGTACTTAGTAGGGCTGAGTTATTGTAAATTGTTCGTGAGGAACTTAATGAAAACCAGGTTTTTCCATTTATCGGTAGAAGCAAATTTGTCGCAACCATATTGTTTGATATTTCATGGTCTAAACTCTCATATAAGAAGTTATCCTTACTATAGTAACCACTTACCTGGAAATGCCCTCTTGAACCTATTTTAACTTTTGAGTTGGCGTTGATGTCGTAAAAAGAAGGAAGAAAGTCATTGCCTCTTTTTGAAAACAAATCAATTACACTCTTTCGTATACCGATAAAAAGAGATGATTTGTTCTTTTTAATAGGGGTCCCGATATACCCTCTAGCCGTTAGGCTACCGAGACCAAGTCCAAACTCACTTTTTTGAGTATTTCCAAATCTATGCTTAGTCTGTAGTACAGAAGAGAGCCTATTATCAAAGTTAGCAGGGATGATGACGTTAAATAATTCTGCGGAAGTTATAATGTCAGGATTGATCGCTGATACTAATCCATAAATGTGCCCGATGCTCTGCATAGGGGCGTTGTCCAGAAGAGTTAAGTTTTGATCATTTGCTCCTCCTCTGACATAAAATGTTGATGATCCGTCAGATATTGTTTTAATACCTGGTAGTGTTTGTATTTTTTTGACCACATCTCCTTCTCCAAAAATTACTGGTTGTAAGAGAAGGTTTTTCGTTTGGATTTTTTCTACAATATGTCTTTGTGAATAATCCTTTTGTGCTTCACTCGAAATAGTTACTTCGTGCATGAGAATGGAGAAATCTCTAAGTTCCACTTGAATTACTGTGTCCTGAGAAGGAATCGAGAAGCTAATAGTATCGTATTTATATCCTGGAGCCGTGCATATAAAGCGTTTTAAAGAGCCTTCTTTATCATTGGTTGAGAAGTATCCTGAGGCAGATTGTTGGATTTGTGACTTTACCTCTAGGTCGTAAACGAGGCCTCCATAAACGGTTTCGTTGTTTTTATCTATTAGACTTAGATGTACCCAAGAGGATTGGGCTAAAGAAGAAAAAGTCCCTGATAGTAATATCAGGGACATTAGAAACTTTATCATTCTCAAAATTAACAACTAATTTAATTACTTCCTGGGTACCAAGGAGCTGGTGTAGGAGCTGGTGTAGAAGGAGGAGTTGGGGGTTTTGGAGAGTTTGGATTATGATCCACTAAATCACATTCTACATATGAAAATCGATGACTCCATCTTCCAGCATTTTTACAAGACTTTAGAATAATTCTCATTGCGTAAGAGTCATTAGGACAAGTACTTGCGTTAAATGCTTCACCCTTTTTATTTCGGCTAAATGAGCCTAAACTAGACCAAGCTCGAAATTTAGCTTTAACATAATCATCATATTCCAAATATCCATAATGATATTCTACATCACCATAAAACCTGTTAATTCCAGATTCATTTTTGATGGAAGCATGATTTGCGTTGAATCTATAATAGTTATAGGTTTTCTTGTTGCAAAAAAGCTGTGCTCTACCATTTGGGTCAATTTCTTGAGGTAAATTAAATACAACTTCGTAATCACGCACTCCACTATCAAAATTATCAGATAATTCTATAAAAGCGGTACCAGTCGAGCCTTCTTCGTCTTCACTTTCGTCCCAGCCTTCTCCTACGTTTTGTGTAGTTGAACTATTGTTTTCTGGGTTGATAACAAGAGATATAGAATTAGTATTTAGTTGCTCTAATTCTTCTTTTGTTGATGTTTGAACTAGGAGTGCTAACTCGTACTTTCCGACATCATCAGTCAAAATCAATTTCTTTGAAAAAGGCATGAAATTAGACTTCTTGATCGGTGCTTGTGCAGGAGCGTTGTTTTCATTTACTGAAGAAACTTCTTCTTCCTGACCACAGGAAAAGGTCATAATAGCAGCTGCGCCAAGTAGTGTGGCTTGCTTAATTAAATTTTTCATTTTTCGGGTTAAATTAAAGGCTTACTCTTTCTAAGATTTTCAGCGATCTCTTACCAAATAGTAGTTTCGAAACAATGAGCTTGGTAACGCAAGGATATATAACTATTATTTAATTAAAAAAAACTTTTGGTTTTTTTTAGAATAAAATGTGTGTTTAATATTTCAATAATAACTTGACAGGGTGATGGTAAGTGATTAATATTGCTCAACTTGAACTGAAAATTATGAAAATTAATATTGCTAATAGCCTGTGGGTTGATCTGCTTGTATCACTTCCTTTATGGTCTTGTTTTATACTTATTAATTCATTTTTTGATCCTAATTATTTACCGAAAACCTTGTGGATTCAGATGTCGATTCTGTTTTTGGTGTTTCTTAAATTAATTGTAGGCTTACGTCTCAATTATGAATCTGAGAGGTGTAAAGTTCGATTAAACGACTTAGATATAGGTATGCTACTTCTTACTGCATATGTTTTCATACATACCATCATGCTAAGTACATTCGAAGAAAACCAAATTGTACTTTTTGGAGTATCTATCTTGTACTATTACTTGATAAGGAATCATAGCTTCAAAAGTTTTGAGAGAATTATTGCTTCCTTTTGTCTATGTTGCCTGGTTCTTTCAATTCATGGAATATTGCAATATTTTAATTTAGCTTCTTCTGATTATTCCTTATTTACTGTTGTGGGTAATTGGACAAATCCAGGTCCGTATACTAATTTTTTGAGCTGCTTGCTCCCTTTTTGTTGGCTTGGGACAACTATATCAAATAACAAATTGAGTAAAGTTATTGCGTGGGGCTCTGTGCTTTCAACGCTATGTGCTGTGTTATTAACTTCTTCTAGAACATCTTGGTTGGCATGCGCATTTGGAAGCTTAGTTGTCTTTCAACTGCGGAAGCAATATTTATCCAGTTTATTAAAAGAAATAAGAAGAAGAAAACTTCTTAAACCCAGTATTTTGGTGGTTTTTTCGGTCACTATTGTCCTATCCATGTATCTATTTTATCTCAAGAAAGATTCTGCATTAGGGCGATTATTTATTTATCAGGTGTCTTATGACATTGTGAAATCATACCCGTTTTTCGGTGTGGGTATAGATAACTTTAAGGCCATGCATAATGAGGCGAAAGCTGAGGTATTTTCCTCGGATGGCTCCATGGAAACGGCAAAGTTTCTAGCGGATAGCGTGGATTATGCATTTAATGAATGGCTTCATTTTCTAATTGAGCTAGGTCTTTTTGGTTTTATCATAGTCTCCGCAATTGTTTATGTTGTAGTTAGGCAGTTGAATTATTTGTCACGAAAATCAAATGCTTCTCAGTTTGAACATGGGATAATAGGGAGTTTTGCCGCGGTTTTGGTTAGTACTTTATTCTCATACCCATTTCATGACCCTCCTCTAATGACTGTTATTATGTTTAACCTTGCAATTTTAAGTCGGTCTTTGCAGACCAAATTCGATATCGATATGTCGGTAATATTGAGGACAGGGCTTTCTGTTACGATATTGGGGTTTGTGATAATTCTATTTATTAAAAGAACTGACTTTATTAATGCTCAACTGGTGTGGAATACTGCACGAATAGAAATCGAGGAAAGTGATACTTATGATTCGCTTGATAAATATAAGTCCCTATCCGGCTCATTGGATGCGGATAAATATTTTCATTATAACTACGGTGCGCTTTTATGCAAAAAAGGGTTGTATAAAGAAGCACTGATTCCTTTAGTTATTGCTGAGAAGAGACTTAATGACCCAAATACACATATTTATTTGGGTATGAGCTATGAAAAGTTGGGTAAATTGGAGAAAGCCTTTTTTCATTTCGAAAAAGCTGGCGCCATCATGCCTTTCTTATTTCTTCCTAAGTTTTATGAGATGAACCTTTACAGAAAATTGCGTATTGAGGAAAGAGCTCTTGAGAAAGCAAATCATATTTTAGAGATGCCCGTAAAGGTCGAGTCTGAAATTGTAGACTGGATTAAAGACGAGGCGATGACGATTGTTAATTCTAACTGCTCGAGCCCTTAAAGTTTCTGAGCGTCATTAAACCGCTTTTTTACGAATGCTCATTGGAAATGGTGCTTCACTCGATGCTTTGAACGGTTTTCGAATTACTTATCCCCCTTGTTCCATAATGAAGATTGATTACTTAAAATTTATTTAGGAGCTGATTTAAAATCAAGTAACCCGTCGTTCTAACCAGCTTTTTTTGTCATTATCTTATGGGTGAGATATAATTTGGATTCCCAAAAAAAGTCAAGACGTCGATATGAAAATAACACTCCTGACTCTCCTGCTTTTTTCTTTGGTGCCAGTTTTAGCGCGAAGTTTAGACTGTGATCAATATTTTAACAGCGATATTTTAGAAATTATAGGTGTTCCAGAAGAGCAGGCGTGTCTTCTTGACGTTGACAGCTTATTGGTTAAGCATACGAGTTCAGAGATTGATGAAGCGACTAAAACGTTTGTTGAATTTGTAGTAGATACATCAGGGGTTTCCAGGTGCATTCATGTAGTTAAAAGTGGCATAGGTACCTATTACTCATTGGCCACAAATCTTGTAAGGGAGACTAGATTTAGTCCAGCGAAGCATAGAGGTAGAAATAGTAACTCGATAATGATCTTACCGGTAACTTTTGTTCCGAATAAGGAATAACAAATTGTTTTTTCTAATGTGCAAACGCTTTCAATTTCTATCATTTGACAATAATCATCTTCCTGCTTAAAATAGATTCCTTCCTCACCCATTTCACTGCGTAAATAGCAGGAGGGATTTTAAATCGACCAAAGTCTATAGGCGAGATATCTCGAAGCGATGGTATTTCCAATACTATATTTCCGTGGAGGTTATAAATCAATAGGCTACCTTCTGCGCTAGAGGGAATGCTGATTTTTTCTGAGTTATTAATTATGGTCGGGATAATAAACGATTCTGTTGAGGGTGAGATGGAC
>CAYMST010000309.1:0-5409 GCA_964393115.1 uncultured Roseivirgaceae bacterium
AGAGGTATCTGAAGAATTCGGCAGCTCTAAATTCGCATATAAATGTATCAGCGCGATCCACTACTCAACACTAACAGCCTTAATACTGGATCATATATCTCATTTGTTCCTTATTACTGATTGGCAGCTAACAAGCTCAAAAGTACCAGCCTCAAAAGAAGCAGGTCACAATCTATCTGAGCAATGAAAATAGCAAATCTGTACTGGCAGAAATCCGTTACTCAGATGGATTAGGGTTCAACTGACATAAATCAGTCGACCATCTGATGCAGGTAAATGTTACGAAGGACTGTTCTTCAGAACTTTACATCGTAAACAAAAGCACATCAGAATGAAAAAGATATTAGTACCTACCGATTTTTCTGGCGAAGCTACCAATGCATTAAATTTTGCTGTACAGGTAGCTGCTAAAATCAACGCTGAGATCATTTTACTCCACGCCTTAGAGATTGAAAGACCAAATTTTCAAGTTTCTGGAGAAATCAGCGCTGTCAATAGAGACATTCATTTTCAAGCAGAGATTATTAGCCGTTGTCTCCATAAACTACAAGAGATTGCGCAGCAATATCCAAATACGGCCATCATCACTAAAGCTACCGCCGGCGATGCAGAAGAAGTGATTCAAAAGGCTGTTGAGCATTACGAAACCGATCTCGTAGTCATGGGATCAAAAGGGGTAAAAGGCTGGAAAGAACTTTTAGTTGGTTCTCAAACAGAGAAAATAATTCGTTATGTAAAATGTCCCGTGCTGGTCGTGAAACAACCTATGGATTTAAATTTCCTAGAGTCGATTCTATTGGCTTGTGACTTAACAGAAGAGAGCATACCTGTGGTCAATAAAGTAGTCGCCTTAGGTCAGGTATTAGAATTGAAAATTGACATTTTATACGTGCATTCATGGAGGGATTACACCAAGAATGAGATGGGTTTACAAGAAGAAGTCTCAACATTCCTTCAAAAGACCAATGCCAACCAGTGCGATGTAAATATTATTTCACACGACAACATCGAAAAAGCCATTATCAGCGTTGCGGACAAATTGGATAGCGGAATCATCGCCATGGCGACTCATGGTAGGAAAGGGCTCGTGCACTTTTTGACGGGTAGCTTGACCGAAGATGTTGCTAATCATAGCAAGCGACCAGTACTTTCCGTGCTCAGCTAGTTTATTCTTCAACCACAAAAATCATTAACAGACTAAAGTTAATTCTCATGGATAAGGATCATAAAAAAACATTCTTAGTACCTTTTGACGGCGGTGAAGCCTCTACAAAAGCGTCTTATTTCGCACTGGAGATCGCTAAATTTGAACCCACCAAAATAGTATTTATACATCAAGATGCCATCCCGGAAGAAGAGGATGAAGTCACCATAGACAAAGACTTACGAAAAGCACTTTTCGACGCCGAAATAAGTTTTTACGTGATGGAAAAAAGAGGAGGCGAACTAACGGATGTTATTGTCGAAACAGCAGAGGAGTTAAATGCCGACCTCATCATAATGGGAACATATGGCAATAATGGTACCTCTTTCGATACCAATACGAGTAAAATCATCGAAAGAGCAGGTTGCAGCGTACTAGCAATACCTTATAAAACCTCATTTAGTAAGATCAAACGGGTTGCTTTTGCCTGTGACTTTAGACATATCAAAGACTCTACGGCACTCATGAAATTTTGGTTTATAGCTCTTAAAATGAAGGCCGAGATCAAAATTGTTTTTGTCAATAGTGATAGAAAAAAGGTTTCAGAGTTTTGGAATGAAGAGGTCGAGCGCACACTAGAATTCTTTTTTGACAATTTCACGCACGATTATGACATCGTGGAAGGAGAGGACATCGAGCAGGCCATTCATAACTATGTACATGATAAGAATATCGATTTGCTCGGTATCCTACCGCGAAATCACAATAAGAACAACTTGAGGGAAAGTACTGGTCAATTAACAAAACTGCTCTCTACACATGCTAGCATCCCAATACTTGCATTAGACTAAACACATTTCATTAGGGAATAGCGTTTTGACGCTATTCCCTCACTTTTCATCACAATACCAAGATTAATGAGTACCTTCTCACAAAAACTAACGCTTTCGAATACCCCTTTCTTTTCAGAAAAAAAACGAGGGTTTCAACGATTGCTCTTCAAAGACATGAAGCTTTTCATCGCGTTGATCATACCGATATTATTGGCCGTGACTCCAAAAGAAGTTATCGGACTTGAAGCATTAACAGTAGTGCAGTATCGCGTGTTGATCATCTTTGTCTTTGCCGCTTTAAGCTGGATGCTTGAGCCCATTCCAGCGTATGCGACTTCTATTATTGTGATTGTCGCTCAGTTAATTCTAATTTCCGATGGAGGGCTATCCTTTCTGATAGATGATATTGACAAAGAAGCACTCATCTCTTCCAAATCTATCTTTTCCACCTTTGCTTCTCCAATCATACTCTTATTCCTAGGAGGTTTTTTCATGGCCATTGCGGCTACTAAGTATGGGCTGGATAAGCAACTAGCCGGGTTTATGCTTAAGCCTTTTGGCAGTAAACCTTCCACAGTGATGCTAGGGCTTATGCTGATCACCGCACTGTTCTCGATGTTTATGAGTAATACCGCGACCACGGCGATGATGCTGGCGATCGTATTCCCCATTGTCAATACAGTTAACAAAAAGGATCCACTACGCAAGGCACTATTGCTTTGCATTCCACTTGCCGCCAATATCGGAGGAATCGGTACGCCTATTGGCACTCCCCCAAATGCTATTGCCATGAAGTATCTCGCGGATATCACTACTATATCTTTCGGACAGTGGATGATGATTGGTATTCCATACGTTGCTGTCATGTTATTTCTCGGTTGGGTATTGCTTCGTGTGCTTTTCAAATCAGAAACCGAAGAGATCAAATTGGCCTTATCCGAATCTTTAAAGCTCACTCCCCAATCCATCATTGTATTGGTGACCTTTGCAGGAACGGTATTCTTATGGATGACAAAATCCCTTCACGGCATGAATGCGTATGTTGTAGCCGTGATTCCGATTGCGCTATTTTTAGCACTGGGCATTATCAACAAAGATGATTTAAAAGGTATCAGCTGGGATGTGCTTTGGTTAGTATCAGGAGGTATCGCATTAGGGTTAGCATTGGACAAGTCTGGTCTGGCCAACTTTGCCATCAGCAGCTTACCACTAGAGTCTGTCAGTGCCTTGACCATATTAATTGGTCTTTCTTTCCTCGGTATGGTTATGGCCAACTTCATGTCAAATACCGCTGCGGCCAACCTTATGCTTCCATTGATAGTCGTGCTGGCCGGGACGATGACCTCCATATCCGATGTTGGAGGAACGCTAGTCGTGATTTTATCTGTAACGCTATCCGTTTCACTAGGGATGTCTCTTCCGATAAGTACCCCTCCAAACGCGCTGGCCTTTGCTTCTGGTAAACTAGAAACGAAAGACCTGGCTCGTGTCGGAGTAATCGTAGGCATATTTGGCGTATTCATGGTACTCCTGTTCATGTACGTTTATCACTTATTCATTTAGTAAAGTCAGTGACAAGCATTCTCTTCTCAAGGGAGGAGAATGCTTTCAGGTGAATGCGACGGTCACCTGAATTCCTACTGACTAAACCGCCAGCACGATATATAAAGTCTAGTTAAGAGCTGATATGAAATCTAGCAATGCGCTGTTGAAATCAACTCTTTTGTGCAATTACCATATGGGTTCCATATAAAAAAGACATTAAAATGAGACTCACGCTTATCATTCTCCTATTACTAAGTGTCGCAAATCAAGTTTTCGGCCAAAAAAAATTTCCTTACACCAAAGTGAGCGGATACGTTCAGCTTTGGGCAAGACACACCATGCTCAATCCTGGAACAGTCGTAAATGAGGAAGTTTCCAGTAGTATCTCTGATGTCACCTTACGACGATATCGAGTCAAAGCGGCATATTATTTTGCTCCCAATAAATCCATTCGCATGGTTGTTGGGAATAACAACCAGAACCTGATGGATGGATCACCAATTAGTCTTCAGCTATTAGACTTCTACTATCAGCAAGAGGCCAGTTCATGGCTTACTTTCGGGATTGGAAAAGTTGCTGTGGCAGGTCCGTTACGTTACTCAGCACCACCCTCTAGTAGTAACTTGTCTGTAGATATTCCACTGCACCAAATCCCAACACTTAATAAGTGGGATCAAAAAGCACGAAAACTAACGGCATATGGATTGATTAGCCTAAACAATACTCGTGCGTTACTATCTATCTCACGACCAATCGTTTCTTCAGGGCTATCTACAACTACCACCGGGGACTTTCGGGCAAGTGGACTTTCTCCTGTTTATGGTGCGTACATTCAGCACTACCTAAAAGGAAAGGAAGCCTTTAGAAGTCCTTACGCGAAAGCGACTTACTTAGGAAAAAAAGAACTTTTTGTCATCGGTATGGGGGTTCAGTACAGTCCACAGGCGATACTAGGAGTAGAAAACAATCAAGACTTTGCTTCTTTGGGAGCGGATGTATTTCTGGAAGAGCAAATAGGCCATGGTAAAAGTATAACCGGCTATTTTTCTTACCAACGAAATGTGATGGGTGACGATTACCTTCGACAAGTCGGCGCTAATAACCCCGCCAAAAAAGGCACTGAAGATGCGCTCAACTTCTCTAAACCCGGTAATGCCGTCCCCCTAATCGGTAATGGCTCCTATTTACACACTCAACTCGGTTTGCTGACGGATGTTAAGTGGATTGACGCTAAGATCCAGTACTACGCAGAGATGAAAACAGGACAGTTTACCAAGTATGACCTACAAACTCGTATCTGGGGTGGTGGACTCAACATCTTGCTAAATGGACACAAATCCAAGTTTACGCTCGGTGTGGAGAACAGGCCTTTTTACTTGATGGACGGAGAAGTGGACCTTTTACAGGCTGAGCGAAAAAGCACTTACGTGCTTCAATATCAGGTCAAAATTTGATTTTGTAAAACAGGTACTGACACTACATATTTGAATGTAGTCCTCATGTATATTCTACGTCGGTCTGATATGGTTAAAGTGTTCATTTGTCTCGAATAATTAAATAGAGCCAGTACTTAACTTAAGAACATACTGAAAAACTTAAATCAGGATCTTGTGTAATAAAGCTAGTCTTACGTTTTCTTCCTCTTTATTTCCTCGCCTCAAAAAGATGACAAACGCCACGTAAGCTGCATCGATCAAGCTTTTTAATAACTATTTGTCCATTCAATTTTTTTTACGACCGCTTAGAATTATTTTAATCTCATAAAATAGTTTTTAACGTATCATAACAAGGCCTTTTGAGTTAAAGTTTTCAACTCTAGATAAAACTGCGAGATCGACTATTAACTGCGCTAAACCCAAAAACATGAATTCTTCATCTTCGAGCACT
>CAYMST010000310.1:0-5371 GCA_964393115.1 uncultured Roseivirgaceae bacterium
GGTAAAACCTATGCCATTACAGGGCCTAACGGTAGTGGAAAGTCTACTCTCCTCAAAGTTATACTTGGTATAATACCTCCAACGAAGGGAGCGGTCACCTATCACTTAAACGACCAAGTGATCCCTTCAGAAAAGGCCTATAAGTTTATTTCCTATACAGCTCCTTATCTTCAGTTAATAGAGGAGTTCACCCTAGAGGAACAACTCGCTTTTCACTTTAAGTTTAAGGAATTGGTTTTCTTGAAAAGTCAAAATGAACTAATTCGAGAGCTTGGTTTGGAAAAAGCCAAGAGTAAGTCGATAAAAAACTTTTCTTCTGGCATGAAGCAAAGGCTTCAGCTTGGCCTAAGTTTTTTTTCAAAATCAAATTTACTCTTACTTGATGAACCTACCTCGTATCTCGATAACGAGAACAAACAACGCTATCACGACATGGTAAAAAAACATCGAGATCAGAGAACAGTGATAGTGGCATCCAATGATGAAAACGAATATTCTTTTTGTGAATCGATAATTAATGTTGAGAATAATCGTTATTCTTCTTGATCTATGTAAAAAGCTTTACATTTGTTCCTATTAAAATTATACAAAATGAGTCGATACGCCACTCTTGTTCTTACGGTTTTTGCTTTAATTTCGATGGTTACTTTAGGTTGCCGTCCTAAAAATGACTCCGATCCGTCACCAACGGGGCCTTCAGAGGCTGAGATAAAAGCGGGACAGTTGAATGGTGTGTGGCAGCTTCAAACAACTGGCGAATCAGGCCCAGTTTCGTTCAACGGAGAGGATATAACGAGTACTTGGCAAGGTTTTCAACTAACCATTTCCAACTCGACAACTCAAGGCGGTTCATTCACCTCTAATTCTCAGGCGGT
Organism: uncultured Roseivirgaceae bacterium; assembly: GCA_964393115.1. Classification (GTDB taxonomy): domain Bacteria; phylum Bacteroidota; class Bacteroidia; order Cytophagales; family Cyclobacteriaceae; genus CAYMST01. Next base: position 876 of record CAYMST010000310.1, read on the forward strand.
CTCTAATGATGATGAGACACATTTATTAGTCTGGCCATTAGCAGGAACCATGTCTTATGATCCTGACGTGGAGGTATTGACTAGAAGTGACGGTGTTACCATGACAGCGGCGATTAGCTCGGATTCAAGTTTCTTGAGCCTTTCTTTTGATTATGCTCAGCCGAGTAGTGCGCGGGTAAATAATGTAGATGGTAATTGGAGTTTTCGATTCGATAGAGCTCAATAGAGAAGTTATTAATAGAAAATATAATAGGCGATTCCGAAGGGTGTCGCCTTTTTTTTTATCTTTGTGTTAATGACTGAGAAGTTTTTCCCATTAGATAAAAACTATATACTAAAACAGGCGCAGACTGATGTAAAGGATGAGATGTTGGTCACCTTCGTGATAATGGTGATCAAAAATTATCTGAGGTCTCATAATCCGCTTGGTATAGTTGACGATACGGTGCGTAAGATGGAAGACTATATTAGCAACCATAAAGAGCCAGTTAGTTTGAATGGTTTTTACGAGAACTTATCGGCCATCTACAGATACAACAATAACAATACGCAACTCGTCATCCAGTGGGATGGAGGTAGTCCTTACGATCGTTTTGTTGACGAATGGAAAGATGATTTTACGAATATGGTAAATGAGTTTTGTGAAAGTGACTCATTTATGAGACTTGTTTTAAGTGTATCAGTTTTTAACGATGGACATAAGAATGTTCGAATTTTAGAAAATCATCTGAAAGGATTCATACATACCTACTACTCGCTCAAAGTAAAGAATAAGAAAATCAAGCCGATAAAAAGTAAAAAGGCGAGTTAGAAATCGTTGAGTATTACTACAATACCCTATATAGGTACGGAATTAAAAGAGTATCAGCTTACAGTCAGCTTTTAGTGTACTATTCCGCATTCATCACAGAATTTTCTTTTGCCGATAGGTCTTTTCTTAGGAGGCTTTTTATGTCCGAAGTATAGTGGATTGGAGTATTGAGGTTTTTCCATTTCTCTAGCCTCTTCTCTCTTCTTTTTCGCCACCTTTTTCATGCGGACTTCGTATTCCTCTTCCAGGCTTGTAGGCTTCTTTTTAAATAACTTTTCCCAAGTAGTTCTACGATGATGCTCTTCATAATGCGATCCTTTATATGCACTATTCGAACCCAAGTTAGGCCTTTTACCATCTCGAATGGCTGTGCCTTGTTTTTTGGGTTCTAAGTCTTTGGTCGTCTGAGCGAACACGGATCCCACAATCGACACAAATAGAAACACGAATAATAGTGACTTTGAATAGCTCATTCACAACTTTTATTTCAACACCTAAATATTTGATCGAACAGCCAATGGTACTTGTGTAGATCAAGATGATCCTAACATCCTAACGGCATGTAAGTTCAATACAATTTGTTGTAAAACGATATAATTGACGTAATGCGTATGTTACACATACGAGTTAAGTTTGTATTTCGTTCAAAGCTAATAATGAATCGATATCTTTTTGTTCTTTTTACTCTCCTTGTTCTGGATCTTCAGGTAGGATTTGGCCAAAACTTCTTCCGCAATAAGCAAATGGCCCAAATAGACCGGGCAGAAGAGTTTATTGATACAGGTGAATTTAGAAAAGCTGATAGTCTGTTGCGGGATGTAATGAATGAAATGCGTGTGCTACCTTCCAAGCTGGCATTTTTCTTTGGAAAGAACTCTTTTAACCTCGGACTTTATAAACAATGTATTAATTGGCTTAATAAATATATTGAATTAAAGGGGACATCAGGCCGGTACTCAGAAGAGGCCAAAAAATATTTGGATCTTGCTGATAAAGCTTACCTAAAGCAACGGGAAGTCGTTAAGCAAAAAAGACCATCAACACCGCGGGATAAGCCCGAAAAAGAGGTTTATATTCCTTATGTTAGCTGTGATGGTGATAAGGTGGTGTGCCCTGTTTGCAAGGGGTCTGGTACTGTTATTGTCAATGGTACTCTTGGGAAGAAATACAAAGTTTGTCCCTATTCAGGACAGAAAGGATACATGAGCTGTGACGATTATAATTTGTTTATTCAAGGTAAGTTAAGTGCCGATTATTAGATTTATTTTTTTAAAAATCGCAACCATTCTTTATTCACCTTTCCGAAGTTATCGACCATAAAAAGAAAATAAGAGGGTTTAGAAGGTTTCGTTCTTAATCCTAACCCAACTTCTTCCGGTTTTCGATCACCTTTTCTGGCATTGCACCGCTTACAAGCGGTAACTAAATTTTTCCAGCTGGACTTTCCTCCTTTTGACCTAGGGATCAGGTGGTCTAAAGTCAAGTCTTTTTTTGAACCACAATACTGACATTCATACCCGTCTCTTCTGAAAATATTTTGCCTGGTAAGCACTAGGCCCTTGTAGGGCATAGACACGTATTGTTGGGTTTTAATAACGGATGGATAAGGAAACGACTGACTAACCGTACGTATCGATTTTTCTGCAGCTGAGAATACCATTTCAGCTTTGTCTAGGTAAACAAGCAAGAAAGCCTTTTTTACACTACAGATCGTCAAAGGTGAAAAATCTTGATTTAAAACAAGGACATATCCCTCCATAGTAGATAGTTTATGTATCTAATAACCATGAAGTTAATCATTTAAATTGAAAGAGTTTATATATGTCGTTCAGGCTACGTTTTAGAAAAGCTCGATCAATTCGAGGGTTGACTAGAACTTTACCCTGTCTAACTCCCGCTTTAAGTCTTTTTCCTTGATCGAATTTCGTTTGTCATGAATCTTTTTACCTCGTGCTAAAGCAATTTCCAATTTGGCCAGCCCTTTACCATTTAGAAATAGTCTATAAGGCACAATGGTTAAACCCTTTTCTTGTTTTTTTTCGAAGAGTTTGGTCAACTCCTTTTTTTGCAATAAAAGCTTTCGCTCTCTGGTCGGTTCGTGATTGGTGTATGTACCCTCGGCGTAGACAGCTATATGCATGCCTTTAATGAATAATTCCTCTTTCTTGAAGTAGCAATAGGCTTCTTGTAAGGAAGCTTTGTTTTCTCTGATCGACTTGATTTCAGTACCCTGAAGCACTATACCGGCTGTATATTTATCTACGAATTCAAATTCAAATGAGGCCTTTTTATTCCTAATGTTTACCTTGTTCGTGAACCTTTCGGTGTTCTTTTTTGCCATTGATTAAAGTTTTAGTCTTGGATCGGGTGTTACGGAAAAGTCAGCAAATTGTTTCTCTTCAAAGAGAAAATGAGCGGCCATGGCGATCATCGCGGCATTATCGGTACAGTATTCGAACTTAGGTACGAATACTTCCCAAGAATATTTTTCGGCTTGGGTAGTTAGTTGTTTCCTTAAATGGCTATTGGCTGAAACTCCACCAGCAATAGCGATGCGGTTAATTCCAGTCGTTTTGGCGGCTCTTTTTAATTTTTGCAATAACATTTCAATGAGCGTGTGCTGTATACTGGCGCAAATGTCATGTTTGTTTTGCGCTATGAAATGCTCATTAAGTTTTACTTGGTCCCTGATGAAATACAAGAATGCTGTTTTTATCCCGCTAAATGAGTAATTAAGTCCTTGCATTTCTGTTTTTGGAAAGGAGAAACGATGAGGGTCACCTTCTTTGGCATACTGGTCAATGAGTGGTCCACCGGGGTAAGGAAGCCCCATTATTTTGGCACACTTATCAAATGCCTCTCCAACAGCATCATCTTGAGTAGTGCCAATAACCTCCATCTCTAGCGACGACTTCACTACTACAAGTTGGGTATGACCTCCGCTTACCGTTAGGCATAAGAAAGGAAATGTTGGTTTGGGGTCTTCTATGAAATGCGCTAATATATGTGCTTTCATATGGTTGACTGCGATCAATGGTATTCGCAAAGAAAACGAAAGTGACTTAGCGAATGCGCACCCCACCATGAGTGAACCCAACAACCCTGGTCCGTGTGTAAAGGCGATTGCATTAAGATCTTTTTTATCTATTGCAGCAACTTGCAGTGCCTCCATGACAACGGGCATTATCTTTGTCATATGTGCTCTTGATGCCAGCTCCGGTACCACGCCTCCATACTTTCTATGAATAGATTGTGAGGCTATGATATTATTAAGAACTTTGCCGTTCTTAATTACTGCAGCAGCGGTCTCGTCACACGATGACTCTATGGCCAATATAATTGTGTCTTGCATTGAAAGAATTGGAAAACAAGAAAGACAAAGTAAAAGGAAAAAAGCTAAAGCGAACGTTGGGATCCGTGCTATTGTGGTCTTCAGTGGTACTCTTACTATTGTTGGTTCTGCTTCAAATTGGTCAATTTCAGACATTTTTGGTCAAAAAAGTCATACAGCAAATCGATGATAAAACACAGTTTTCGGTTGATATTCAGGAGATTAATATTAGGTGGCTTGATGAAGTATCTGTAGAGTCTTTGGTCGTTCGAGATTTTGATGGTGAAAATTTGCTGGTGAGTGATCAGTTAATAGTAGATATTAATTTGATTGAATCGCTTTGGAATAAAGACC
>CAYMST010000311.1:0-5368 GCA_964393115.1 uncultured Roseivirgaceae bacterium
TTTGGTGATTTGATTTTCAGTCTCGTGCCTGTAGACGTTCGAAACAGCGATACTTTGACCGTGGACCTACTTGTTCGAAATGGTGTAAATGGCAATGCTCGGATAAACCTATCCCTACTTCCTGATAGCTTTTACCAGCAGGAATTAGCAAAGTTAAAATCAAGAAATACCTTTTTCGCTGCCATTTTCATGGGAATGATCTTTTATCACCTCTTCATATTTCTGATCTCCAAGGAATCCATTTATCTGACCTATGTACTTTGGGCTTTTTTCACAGGGTTGTATATCACTTCACCTTACTTTCTTCCTCAGTGGCTTCTAGCCTGGCAAAGCACGCAATTAGCTTTGGTGGTACTAAACACATCCGGCTTCATCTACATTCTATTCAATATTCAGTTTTTAAATCTCAGAGGTACTTTCAAGTTAGGTTATCAAACTTTGAGATTGATTGCCATGGCACTAATAGTTCTTGCTCTTCCCAATCTCATCCAGTTGCTCTTTGATTACAATGTGCCAGGTTTGTGGCAGACACCTTCTTTACTAACAGTCGCTTTGATGGGATTAGTTATTTTCCTAATTGGCATGAAAGTTTCCTGGCAAGGCGATGTTCTATCTCGCTACTTTTTTCTGGTGAATGCCATTTTTCTGATCACTATGATTATAGCGATTGTTATCTTTTTCCTGGGAACCGGATATACGAACCAATACGAAAACAGGCAATTGGCCTTTTTGATCAGCGGAGTTGGAAGTACTTCTCAAATCATCCTTTTTGGGTTAATCATGGGATATAGAATTTTTCACCTCCAGCAGGAAAGAGCTCACGTGCTACAAGAAAAAGTAGCACTACAGCAAGGTGTAAACCTGGAGCTCGAGCAAAAAGTCTCTGAACGTACCTCCCAACTCGAACACCGTAACAAAGAAAATGAACTGCTTCTCGGAGAGATCCACCACCGGGTAAAGAACAACCTACAGGTCATTTCCAGTTTGCTGAAGCTGCAGTCCAGACAGCTGGAAGAAGGAAAAGCCAAAAGCGCGGTTTTAGAAGGACGCGATAGGGTCAAGTCCATGGCACTGATCCACCAGCGGCTGTATCAACAGGATAAATTCTCTTCTATCGAAATGCATGACTATATCCAAAAGCTGGTCGATGGCCTGGCTGAGTCCTATGGATATCATGAGACCGACTATCAATTACGCATGGATGTTCCCCTCTTACACCTGGATGTAGATACCGCCATCCCTTTAGGCCTGATCATCAATGAATTGGTGAGTAATGTATTTAAACATGCTTTTAAAAAGTCCACTCCTAACCTACTCTCTCTTTCGCTTTCAGAACATTCTGATATGCTCAAATTAAGCATAGAAGACAATGGTGATGGAATTTCGGGAGAGCTTGAAGCCATAAAAGCCAACTCTTTTGGTCTGCAGTTGCTTGAGGCGCTTGCTAACGAACTTGATGGTACGGTAGACTATAAAAATGGAAAGGGATCACGTGTGGATGTGAGCATCAAGTATTACAAAGCAGTTGAAGTCCATTGACATGAAGTGGCTCATTTTAATACTAATTCCTATTCAATCACTTAGTGGTCAACAACTTTTTGAGATACCAGGAACCGTATTTAGTGATTGGCTACCCATGTATGATGCGCTCGAAATAGTAGAAGACCCTGATCATCAATTTCAATTTGAAGAGGTATCGAACTCCAACTTATGGAGAACCAATGAAACCAGTCAATCCTTTGATGACCAATCCGTCTATTGGGTGAGGGTAAAAGTAAGCTCACAGAGAAATGAACGCTATGTCTTACTCTTACCCTCAAAGATGAAATGGATTGATACCTATATACAATACGAAGACAGTACGATATTTCAAAAGGCTGGTGTGATGGCACACCCATCTCAAAAGGAATTCATTTACATCGATAGAAATTTCGCCGTTCTTGACTTATCCCAGTATGGAGAGGCCACCATGACCTTTAGAATGGTTCCACATAGTAAATATCACCCTCGTGGTATTAAGATTTTCATTCAAGACCTTGATCATTACCAGAATTATGTCGACGCACTGGAAAAGAAATATCTCTTTTTTGGTGGCATCTTTCTTGTCATGATGTTTTTCAACTTCCTCTTCTACCTGAATATGAAAGAGCGAAGTTACCTGCTTTACGGACTCTTCATCTTCTTCATTACGCTATCATCAGGGTTGAGAATGGAATCCTTTAAGGTAGTACCCGCCTACATCATTTTTGATTTTGCATCAGAGGCGATGTATTACGCCGCCACTATTTTCTTGATGTTGTTCACCATCAGGCATTTAGATATCAATAAAAACGAAGTTTTCATTTATCGGATGTGTCGAGGGTTGGTGTCGTCAATGTCAGGATTGACATTGGTCATGTTAAGCGACTTTCTATTGTTCCCTGACCTGAAATTAATCAGATCACTGACCTTAAGAGGGCTTCCCTATTTTTTACTTATTGCTGCTTCCGTCTTCTTAATAACAAGTTGTCATTATTTACTTAAGAAAAACCGGGATATTTACTATCTCGGTGGGATATCTGTTCTTGCACTTTCGATGATCTTATTCGCCAGCAATTTTGCATTTAGCTTTATCCCTTTTCAATCCGGCGTTACGGTTGTTTACTCCGGAATTAGCGTTCAAATGGCCCTCTTCTCTCTCAGCATCAGTTCGAAAATGAGAAAGACACAAATCGAAAAAGCGCAAGCAATCCATGAAAAGTTAGATCTGCAACAAAACATTAATAAGCAACTTGAAGAAAAAGTAACAGAGAGAACAGCCCAGTTAGAACATCGAAATACGGAAAACGAGCTTCTTCTGGGTGAGATTCACCACCGGGTAAAGAACAACCTACAAATTATCTCCAGCTTATTGAAGCTGCAGTCCCGTCAACTTGAAGAAGGAAAAGCCAAAAGTGCGGTGTTGGAAGGCCGGGATCGAGTCAAGTCCATGGCCCTCATCCATCAAAGACTTTACCAGCAAGACAAGTTCTCATCCATCGAAATGCACGATTACATTAAAAAGCTGATAGATGGACTGGCCGAGTCTTACGGATATCAAGAAACCTACTACCAATTAAAGATGGATGTTCCCACCTTATACCTGGATGTAGATACCGCTATCCCTTTAGGCCTGATCATCAATGAATTGGTGAGTAATGTTTTTAAGCATGCATTCAGTAAGGGTCATCTCAACAAGCTTTCTATTTTCATGGAAAAAAACGAAACTAAGTTGAACCTACATATCCAGGACAATGGCACCGGGCTTCCTGCAGATCTGACTTCCGCTGAGATTGGATCTTTTGGAATCCAGCTCGTAGAAGCCCTGGTGAACGAGCTAGGTGGAAAAGTCGTTTATGAAAACAATCATGGTCTTACAACCAAGTTACAAATCGATCATGCGTCTGATCCCTTCCGTTAAATGGCTGCATTCTCAAATGATTTTCATTAAGTATCCGATTAGCAAGAAAAGCTTGCCTCTAATCAATCATATATTTAACTAATCCTGAGATAGATGGATTATCCTTAAGGTCGAACCCAGAAGCAAATAGCAGTATAATACTACTGAACCTACTCTCAGAGCAAGTGGTTACACTAGATTTCTTTGAAAAAACTGTTAGAATGTACTTACCTCTTCTACCTGCCTCTACCCATCAATTCGTTTTAAACAACTAATTCCTTGACAGATAAACTCCAATTGTGAATAGCCCTTTATTTCACGTATTTTTAATGTGCATTCAAATCAAAGCAAATTAACGGATGATCGCTGAACGTGTAAGGGTATTGGTAGTAGAGGACAAGGCCATTGTAGCGAAAGACATCTGTACTTCACTACAGGATATAGGGTACGAGGTGGTGGAGACTGCCGACAATGGCTTGGCTGCAATAGAAAAAACGCTTGCTCTTAAACCAGATCTGCTGCTACTGGATATCAATATTAAAGGAGATCTTGACGGCATAGAAGTGGCTGATCAAATCAACAAAAAATATCAGGTTCCCATCATCTACCTTACCGCTTATTCTGACAATGTGACTTTACAGAGGGCTAAGAACACCAACCCGTATGCATACATTGTTAAGCCTTTCGATGACAAAGATTTAAGAATTGCAATTGATTTGGCCATCCACAATTTCGGGGTGTACGGTTCCAAAACAGGTTCCAAAAGTCATGAAACCAACAATTACATCATCAAGGATTCCATTTTTATTAAAAGCGAAAATCGGTACCACAAAGTACACATGGATAATATCCTTTATGTCGCTGCAAGTGGTAGCTATATTGATATTTTTTTGGAGGATGCCAAACATACACTTTCCATAAACCTTCAGCATTTTGAAAATCGAATGAATAATGAGGCCTTTATGCGGGTACATCGCTCATACATTGTTAACCTTAACAAAGTCGATAGCTTTGAGACCGCCCGATTGTATATCGGAGAGCTAATGGTTCCTGTCAGTAAGGCCTACAGGGAGCAGGTACACAATCGGTTTCACCAGATATAAATCTTAAACTTCCGTCATTGCAGGTTCAACCCACCTTCCATTTTCCTTGATCAACTCAATCAGCTCATCGAGCGCATGCTCTGATGGTACTCCACGCTTGACTACTTCCTGACCTTTATATAAAGTGATTTTTCCTTTCCCTGAACCCACATAGCCAAAGTCAGCATCAGCCATCTCACCCGGACCATTTACGATGCACCCCATGATCCCAATCTTTACCCCCTTCAAATGATCCGTTCGTTTGCGAATCATGGCTGTGGTCTCTTGCAAATCAAAAAGCGTGCGACCACACGATGGACAAGAAATGTATTCCGTTTTGGTGATACGCGTTCGAGCTGCCTGCAGAATCCCAAAAGCAGTGTTGTTATACAACTTAGCTGTTTCCAGGGATGACGTAAAGTCAGGGGAGATCATAATCCCATCGCCAATGCCATCCACCAACAAGGTTCCCGCATCGGTAGAAGCGTGCATCATAAGTTCATCTTCTGTGAGATTACTAAATGAGAATTTAAGTACTACAGGAACTTCAATTTTTCTGTTCACCAACTCAACCACAAACTTTCTCATCGCTGCGGTCCTATGGGCATTGTCAGAATGCAGAATAAGTACCGTATTCGCATGTTTTTCAAGAAAACCAAAGATTGTTTGGCTCTCACTATCAATGTTCCACGACAAGAAGTTTAACTCCCCGTGAAGCTCATTAACTTTTTCTAAATCAGTGATGTATGGATATTTATTTAAACCTTCACTACTCAAAAGCCAACTGTCGTAATCCATTACCTCTCTTAGCCCATTAGGAAGCATAAAATCAAGCGGCTTACTGCCCGTATAGATGTAGTCAGCTCCC
>CAYMST010000312.1:0-5319 GCA_964393115.1 uncultured Roseivirgaceae bacterium
AATTTGAAGATTTACAGACTAGTATTTAAGAAGCTTCAAGAGAGATTTTACCATGCAGAAATGACACTAATTGCCGGCCATAAGCTAGCCACTGTTCACACGCATAATATCATCAATCCCAAAGTGCAGTTCAAGAGTTGTCACTAGACTCACAATATTTGGGATTTAACAGTAGTCGGATTAGGATTGATTAGGTGAGTAGTATTGGTATTTGGTTTTAAGGATTATTGCTGTCTTTAACTGGCAATGGAGTCTAATTCAGTTGGTATTAAAGAGGGGTCTTGAGTCTAAGATTGCTCGGAGTTAGTGAGTTAATACTGATAGCAAATAGTGTTCAAGTAAAGTGAGCTACAACCATTTATTGTTTATAAAATGTACCTACTTTATATCGATTTTAGGCTCACTAAGGCCGTTTTCATTAAATACTTCATGAATTATTTTAGTGATCCGCTCGGCGTGTAGCTGTTGACAGATTACACTATCGTGTACTGTCAAAATACGTCCCAGCTCTTGATCAATAATTTTTGGAACCACATTATCGATAATAAGGAAGGACTCTAATGTTTGAAGAAGCTTTGGGATTGTTTTAAGCTCAGAGTGATTAAGGTTCTTTCGCAATTGTATCAAAGAATCCATTTTGTACTTTCTAAGCTTCTGATCTCTATTCTTGTAGATACTACTATCGGAAAACATGTATTCCATGATCCATTTCTTTGCAGAGGTGCGATCCTTGAATTTTAGTTTATCCTGTAGGAATTCATACAGTGTCCCACGTTGGGAATGAGATAAGAATTCTTGAAAATCACTTTCGCTTCTAAGAGAGTCATACTCCAACATGATTTCATTAAGCGTTAATGGATGATCCCAGATTGGTTCTAGCAAATTGAGCACACCCTCATTATTAAGATTTGCCAAAAAGTAGAACTGACTGTTTTTGATGTCAACTTCCGAAACAGGTTCACCTGCAATTTTAAGATGAGAGCGAAAGGAAGATGGCGTATTTGTGAACGGGCTATGAAAACGGTTACCAAAGCTATCTTTTGCATTACCGTAGTAGTAGCCAAATTTTAACCTCACCAACATAAAGTAAGCGTTGAAGGCCTTTGATCGATCTTCGGATCTTGTGAGGTGATTTCTCATTTCCTCAGCATCCAATTCTAATCCAATAGCTAGTACATCTTTGATCAGTCTTCTTCTATGAGATTCGGCCTCAACCTGCTTCTGAATTTCAGTTAGTCTTGAGGCCTTTTCCTTCGATAGTGATTTTAATCGGCTATTACTTTTTATATAGTGTAGATCAAGCTGGTCAATTGATTTCTCGAGTATAAAATCGAATCGATACTTCTTTGAGAAATACCCGGTCTGGTAACCGCTGTCCCGTTGAAAGTCAGCCAATTGATCAATGAAGGGCAGGTACTTATTGTAATTGCTGTTCACCTCTCTTTTGAGTTTGTCAGAATGTATACCGTGGGATTGGCTGATGTTCTCTTTTTCTGGAAAATTACTATAGATGATTGTACGTACAATCAGGTCTGCCATCGCCAATACATGTTCAGGATTAAAGGAAGCGATAGGCTTGATAACTTCATTGCGTAGCAACTTCTCATACTCTAGTTGAATTGCCTCGGCTGTAAAACCTTTCGGTATGATTAGTACAGATTTCCATAGTCGAGGATGATTATCGCGCTGAATCATCCACGCGTCTTTTGTTCTTGCCATATGTCTAGAATTAAAAAAGGCTCGGGATGAGCCTTTTTATTTATTGATAATTATCTCAGAAAAGAGGTCGGGTTTCAAACTTCGGAGATCGCGTTTGTGGGTACTCTCTAATTTGGTAGTATGCCGGCCATTCCTCAATTTCTCCACCATGACGATCTTTTAGTCTCTTGAGTTTAGCCTGATGCGTCCCCAACTGTTTTACAAAGCAAGCCACCTTATTATTCCTCGCTCCAACTATCAACTTATCTACCCAATGAAGTTCCATTGGTCTATATCGATACTTCCCTTCTTCATTACCGCTTTCCCCACCAATAATGACCCAGTCAAGAGCATTCATACGCTCGTCCCACTGAATCTCTCCTATTAGAGGTTCAAAACTGACAATCTTAACACATGGTAGATCCATGATATAATCCAATCGATTAACCTGAGCCTGACTCTCAATAGATACTCCCAACCATACATTTTCCAGTTTTTCAAAATCATGTGGTAGATGATCATTTATTCGTTCTGGTCTCTTAGTGAGAATCTGATAGGTGTGATGAGGTGTTTGCCTAATCACATCCCAAGCTTCAGGTCTCCAAGCATCCGCCTCGGGAATGAACCAGTCAGACCACGAGCAAGTAAAGATCTTTCGAGGCTCCTTTATTTTTTTAGGAGCCTCAAAATTTGACTTTGATCTTAAGACTGTTGTTGGGTCTTGATTATATCGATCTTTGTCTCGGTACATATAACAGAACTTGCATCCTGGAGATACCTTATGACAACCATGCCATGGATTCCATGTCATGTCAGTCCATTGGATATGTGATTTTTCAGCCATGAATCTCCGCCTTTTGCTTCGAAGTACTCCAATCATCATTAATTATTTGCCCGTTCTTTAAGAAGTAAGGTCCTCTCATAACATCATAGTAATCGTCCAACCAAGAAAACTCAAAGACGATATCGCTAAACTCCTGACTAATCTTGATGATGCATCTTTCGATGCCAAAGTCATTTTCAACTCCGTTATTGTCAGACCAAAAGCTGTAGGAATTATAATCCTCCTGATGACACCCATAGGGGTTATTTCTAGTTCCCCAGTTTCGGACACACCAATCCTCTAATTGCTTCGAAAACAAAGCGAGTTCGGTGGGTATCGGAAATACTTTGTTGAAATCTGGAAATACAAAAGTGTCTACATAACTTACTTCATATCCTTCTGGCACGCCTTGTTGCCAATGACCCTTCATATCGTATCCAGAAATCTTCCCTTTTAATTCAAGGATTAAATCATCAAACCTATCATTGTAAGTCTTCAAGAAGATAAATTGGTCCTCTTCAGAAACATATATTCCTTTTTTCCCTAAACTATTAACATATACAACTGAGCCTTCTTGATCCTTTTCAATTTTCTTTGGATGTCTTGTTGAAAATTTTTCAACCACCCTTTGTACGTCATAAATACTACTGTGAATTTTCAATGTATTGTAAGCAAAATTTTCCATGACTTTCTATCTTTTGAAATTTTCAATTAATTGTAAAATGTCGGACTCGGTAATAATGATCTTACACTTGTGACCTCGTTGCCTCTTAGGTATAAGATCACCACTTTCAAGAATTCGTCGCATAGTGGACTCTGATATTCGTAACTTTTTTGAAGCCTCGGAGACAGTGTAGATTTTTTCACTTTGTCTATTATTCATTTTGCAAATCGAGAAAGAAATGTCATTGAAAAAAACTCCAGTAAACATTAATAATGACGAGTTTTTCAACGCATGATAAAGTCTAACACATCTACTAGTTTCAGTCTATTGTGTGTTGGATCGTATACTCCAAATGGAGACTTTTTAAAGAACTTTACTTGGATAGTCATTAGAGCAATCATATGATTGGAAATCATATGATTGCCCCAATCTGGATGCCTAACTCGCATAAACTTCTCTAGCTTGGGATAGACTTTCTTGTCTTTCGTCACCCAGTTAATTAGATTAAAGTTCACCGGATTATTGTGAGACTGGTTTGAGAAATCTGAGATATCCTTGTGCAAGCTTTGAAAAAGAGAGATTGTATGTAGGCAATCTGATAGTATCTCATCTTCCTTAGTCAGTTGCCCATGTTCTAGCAGGGCTTTTACTCCAGCCATAAACAATAGAGGATCTTTCATGACTTCTTGGTACTTAGCACCCTTTGGCCATAGGTACTTTCTTAAAGAAAAGAGTCCATTGACTCTGTCCATTAAATCCTGCTCCTTTTTATTCATAGAGGTCTTCCAATTGATAAGGCTGGTCTCAAGGGAGTAAATGAGATATTTCACGAAGACTTCGGGCATTGGATCATTATATAGCCGTAGAATCTCACCAATCTTCAAATTGGGAAGATTGTATCTAAATTCATCAGTCAAGAAAGAGAGTGTCTTGTAGAAGTTTTCCTTCTCCATTTTCAGCAACTCATTTCTCTCAATATCAACCTCATGATCAATAGGAAGGAATGGTAGAACCTTACTTCGCGGGTATATTGCTTCTCCCCCGTATGTTATACGCTGGCAAACTGGGAACACATCTTTACCTGTCTCATAGCTTTCATTGGCTAGCTTTTTCGATTCTCTGGTATCAAAGAAAGGTGTGATTTTGGGTTTTAGATTTTTCTGCGTTGGCTTATTGTTCTTGATCATCAGAATATTTTATTTAGTTGTTGTTCAATATTTTTCGTACTCATTTGGACATATTCCAGAGTTTGATGGATGCTTCTATGGCCTAACAGCTGCTGGATAGATTCTACTGGCAGTCCCAATTCAAATAATCTTGTTGCGAATGTTGAGCGTCCGTAGTGGTATTTTAAGTGTTTCTTAATTCCAGCAATCTTACCAATAGGTTTAAGACACTTATTCGCATATTGATTCGAGATATAAGGAAAGACGGTTTCTCGGTTCTCATCCCAGTACTTTTGTACCAGCTCTGCTGCTTTGCCACCAAACAATTTTGAAAGAGGGATTAGGATGAAATCATCGGTCTTCACTTGCCTGCGATCAATGTAAACGCCTCCACCATCTTTGACAATGACTTGTGATCGTTTCAGGCTCACAACATCACAGTATCGAATTCCTGTGCAAATTGAAAATAGGAAGTAATCATAGGCTAATACCAAATCATCACTAAGTGTACCCGCCAGTGCTTCAAGTGCTTCAACTTCGGACTGCTCCAAAGCTTCCTTCTTGGTGCGTTGCTTTTTTATCTTAAAAAACCGAAACGGATCAGCTTCATACTTGATAAATCCGTCCTTAACTGCATGCTTAGTGATACACCTCAATCGTTTAAGATTAGTCGCGATCGTGTTGACTTTCAGTCCATCATCAACCAGCCGTTTTTCTATTCTTTGTAGTATATCTAGAGTGAAACCATCCAAAGGAATGGTACCAAACAGATCTATCTTTTTAAAAGTGGTGAAGTACCCAGGTTGAGTTTTAGTGCTAACAACTATTGGAATTTTATACTGAGCATACTCATTAAGGGTATGAAACTTCCTCTCCTCTTCACGTTTATCAAACATTTCCAATTGAAAGACACCTTTTTTGGCACGCAATTCAAGCTCATAATCTTGGTGTTCTTGCAGGAAGTCATT
>CAYMST010000313.1:0-5312 GCA_964393115.1 uncultured Roseivirgaceae bacterium
GAGCGTCATTTTTATACTTATCGGATGTAGTCTGCTGTTAGCCAGTAGCTTTTTGATAAGTACAAAAATGACGCTCATAATCCTTTAGCAAGATTAATAGTGGGAAGAAGGGCTACCGATGAGTGGTGTTAGGAAGCAAACTGATTTTTGTCAGCCGGCGAGCCGCCGGTGGCGATTAAGCCTATGAGCAGAGATCAAAAAAATTCTCTTGAGACCGGGAATATGAGCTCAATCACTTCAGTAGTTTCTAAAAGTTCTCATCATCAAAGCATGAAAGCATGCTACTTGATATTCCCTCAATTTAAAAGATGAGCGAACAAAGTTGCTAGCTCCTCAATACCTTACTTTGATTGACACAAAGGAAAGTAACAAGCCCTACCACAGTAACTGAACTGACAGGCATCAGGATGGCAGAAATCAACGGGGTTAAGTTCCCGGTCACAGCAAAGGACAGCCCGACTATGTTGTAAAGAAACGAGATTGTAAACGCGAAAAACACAATCCTGGATACTCTCTGGGCATAAGAGAGAATACCATCTATTTTGGTGATTTCCTCAGCCCTCAGTATTGCATCACACGCTGGCGAAAACTGATGGATATCTTCTGCTATCGCGATCCCCACTTCTGCCTTTTTTAAAGCCCCAGCGTCGTTAAGTCCATCACCAATCATTAAGACATTTTCATCCTGATTTTTTACGAAGTTTAGCTTATCAATTGGCTTTTGTTTAAATCTTAGTTCATCAAAGTAAGGATCCAGTTTACCTATCTCGGCATCATTGTCTCCTGACAGCACTAGAAGCTTAAACCTTTTTCTAAGCTGCCTTAGTATGCTAAAGATGCCTTCTCTGTAGTGAGACTGAACTTTGAATACGCCGGACTTTTCTCCTACCCGGATAAACACGTTTGATTCCTTCGAAGTGTCGCCAAGCAGAGCCATGTCTAAATAATCAGCGGATCCAACTTTAACTGAAACCCCATTGACTTCTGCTATAAAGCCCTTACCAACTTCTTCATTAAAATGATGGATTGGAAACTTAGGGTCGTGGGGTAGTTGATTGTGGATTAATCTACTTAGCGGGTGTGCGGAGTTCCCTAATGCGGACCTCAGGTACTGCCGATCGACAGGGCTGAGATGATCTCCTTCATACCTGGCTCGTGCCTCGTTTTCGGTCAGGGTCCCTGTTTTGTCAAACACAATACTATCAATACTGGCCATCGATTCGATCACTTCTGCATTCTTGAGGAACAATCCTCGCTTGCCAAGTATTCTCATGGCATGGCCGTAGGTGAATGGGAGCACCAATGCCAAAGCACACGGACACGCGACTATCAAGACGGCAGAAACCGAATGCCAGACAACAGACTGATCTACGAACCACCAGTAAATACCCGTGAGCATCGCGATTCCCAAAATTGACAAGGTGAAGTACTTGCTTATTTTATCCACCCAAGTCTGAAGATTTTCATTCTTCTTTTTGAATACCTCCTGATTCCAAAGTTGCGTCAACTCACTATTATTAACTGATTTTTTTAACCTTACTACCAGCTCTCCCCCTTTCTGCCGACCTCCTGCATAAATCAAATTTCCTTCTTCCTTTGTCACTGGTTTCGATTCGCCCGTCACAAAGCTGTAGTCAATGTTTCCTCGTCCTGAAATGATGACTCCATCAGCAGGGATCAGCTCATCGTTATGAACAACTACCAGATCGTCTTTTTTCAGTTCTTTTAGTGATCGGTGATATTCTTCGCCATCGATCAAACAGGTAATGGAAACAGGAAAATAAGAGGTGTAATCTCGTTCGAAGGAAAGGGCCTGATAAGTTTTGCCCTGGTACCATTTCCCGATCAATAAAAAGAAAATCAGGCCGGTAAGTGAATCGATATATCCAGCCCCTGTTTGTGTGATGATCTCATAGGTGCTCCTGCTAAAAAGTGTAAGAATTCCCAGCACAATGGGCACATCTATATTCAGGTTACCAAATTGAATCCCCTTCCAGGCTTTTTTGAAGTAGTCATTTGCAGAATAAAAAAGCACCGGAAACGCTAAGGCGAGATTAATCCAGCTAAATAAACTTTTAAAGTCATCGGTCAAAAGAAGCTTGGAATCAAGGTATTCCGGCATACTCATCAGCATGCTGTTTCCAAAGCAAAAACCTGCTACTGCGATCTTCACTCCTATATTCGATTTTTCGACATGCTTCTTGGTTTTATCCAGATTTTCAAGTGAAACTGCTGGTGGATAGCCCAGCTGAGAAAGTAATACTGCCAATTCTTTTACGGAAACATCTTGATTGAAGGTAATGGTCACCTCCTTCTTGGTGAAGTGAACCTCCGATCGTAATACCGCTGATGTAATCCTTGGCAGGTGCTCCAGCAAATAGATACAAGAGCTGCAGTGAATCGCTGGAAGTGAAAACCGTATGACCGAAGTTTCTGCGTCTTGAAAGGAAAGCAGTTGCTTGATTACATCCTCACTATCCAGAAAGGCATACTTCCTTTCGGCTTTGATTTGAGAAATTGACTTGTTGTTTTCGCTAGCCTCAAGATAGTGATGTTGTAAGTCAGAATAACTCAGCAATTCATGAACAGCCTTGCACCCATAGCAGCAGAAGTAACTAGAATCCACTTCAATCGAGTCGTCGCAAGGGTCTCCGCAATGATGGCAGACGAGTTCTTCAGCTAGCGATGGCTCCATTTGATTTTACATTGTTTGGAACGATCAAAACCGGAACGTTACATTTTTCAATGACCAGAGTTGCATGGCTTCCTAAATCATTCCCTGCTCCATGACTGTTGACTCCCAGTATCACCAGATCGTAAGTGTGCTCTTTGATGAATTCCAACATGGTTTGAGCTACATTTCCTGGTAAAACGAAGTTTTCGATCGAGATCTGGCTTTCCTCAACCAGCCCTCTGGATAACTCATTCATTCTGGATTTGACCTCTTCCAACTTTTCAGGCAATTGCTGCAAAGTCTTGTCATCCGAAAATCTAGAAACGGTTGGAATGATGTGAAGGATGTTCAGTTCTGCGTTGTTTGCTGATGCTAATTCCATGCCTATCTTAGTAGCTTGCCAAGCGGCAGGTGAAAAGTCGGTAGGGATTAAAATTTGATCGATCACGGCCATCCTTCTTAATTTAAGGATCAAAACTAGATGCACGGAATCGATGCAAAACTGATTTCTGTCAGTTCTAATTTTGAAGTTTGTCAACGGAGAGTACCAATTCAATCATAATCAGGTGTTAGGTTTATCATTTAAAATACCCGCTTCTACCTAGAGATTAGCTATGAAAATAAGCAACGAATATCTTATGTCTGAAAAAGGCCTAGAATTGCTGAATAAGCTATTTCATAGCTCTGGCGAAGGAATTATGTTCTTCGACAAGGAGGGAAAAATTGCGACCATCAACCCTCGTGCAGAGCAGATGTTTGGTTACACCGAAAAAGAGCTTCATAGCCAACCCGTTGAGGTTTTAATTCCAGAGCATAAACGAGTGAATCATGTGAAGATGCGGCAGGGTTTTCTCCAAAACCCAAGCCCCAGACAGATGGGTGCAGGCAGAGACCTGGAGGGACTGAGAAAAGATGGAAGCACCTTCCCGTTAGAAATCAGTTTGAGCTACATTCAACATGAAAATGAAACACTGATCGTCGCGTTCATAACAGACATCACCATCCGGAAGGAAAACGAGGTTAAGCTTGAAAATCAGCGAATCAAGCTTGAGGAATATACGGGTAAACTGGAACGAAAAGTAAAGGAGAGAACAAGTGAGCTCGAACATATGAATCTGGGCCTGCAAAGTCAGATCCAAGAAAGAAAACTGGCAGAAAAGGCCTTGAAGAACAGTCTGGAAGATTTAAAAAAGGCGGAGCAGGAAATCCTAAAAACGCTAAACAAAGAGCGAGAGCTAGGAGAAATGAAGTCGCGATTTGTTTCCATGGCAAGTCATGAGTTTCGTACTCCTTTGACTACTATTCTTTCATCTGCCAATCTAATCGTTAGGCATACAGAAAATCAGGGGGCCAGAGAAAAGCATGTGGAACGTATTAAAAGTAGTGTTCAGAACTTAACGGTGATACTCAATGATTTCTTGTCGCTTGAAAAGCTGGAAAGTGGATCTCAGAAAGTAGAGCATAAAGAATTTAAACTGGCAGAGCTGATTGAAGAAGTACGGGAAGAAGTACAAGGCATGCTGAAACAAAAGCAGAAGATCTCTGTCAATGGCGATGATCTAACCTTAAATTCGGACCCTCATATCTTAAAGAATATCTTGTTAAACCTCGTCTCCAACGCCATCAAATACTCTCCTCAGGACGGAATCATCGAACTAATTACTTCCAATGGCTCGGATTGCAGGATCACCATTAAAGATAATGGAATTGGAATCCCGCTAAAGGATCAGGAGAGACTTTTCGAACGGTTCCATCGTGCGGAGAATGCCACCAACATACAAGGGACCGGACTTGGCTTGCACATCGTGAAAAAATACGTAGAGCTGCTCAGCGGTTCGATTTCTTTTGAAAGTGAAGAAGAAAAAGGCAGTGAGTTTTCAATTTTCCTTCCCGGACAAACTATTTCTTCTCCATAGATAAACCAATGGGCCCACGATTGGAACCAAGGTAACAATCGCAAACCAGACCATTTTCTGATGGCGGCCCATTCTATTCAATAAAACGTTGATCATGCCAAATATGGCAATCGCCGCTGCAAACGTCGCTATGTAAATCCAGTAGTTCATAATATTAGCTTTTAACTAAGCAAACCAATCTCAACCAGTTTAGCTATGACTTAGATTAACTGCCGGATTGATCTTAATCAGCTCAGGAGGAAATGCTGTACGTCCGACATCTACTTTAAAACTCTGAAGCTATCTCAGTTCTTTACGGATATTCTGTGATTGAACCTAATCAGCCAGGAATGTCTGATTGGTAACTCTTTCAAATACCAATTCATATACCCGGCAGACAGCCGGACTGAGCGAAGCTTTAGTCTCAACTCTGCAATGGCTCGATTTTGTATAAAACCATTTTCCTTGTAAAAGAACACTTCATTTCCAAGTGCCAGGCTCAGTTTTGAGTTGAGTTTATAAGACGTATTGGTGCGAAAGCGAAACCTAATTTCCAGGTGATTCATATCATAAATCTCATTTTTTTCAACATCACTCATGTAGCGTTCTTCCATCATGGCCCTTAGGTGAAAGTTCCACCTGGTACCACTCACCTGGAACCTTACAAATTGAAAAGGACGTACTTCAGGAACTGACGTGTAGGTAGACGCCATCAACTTATGATATTCGAAATACATCATGCC
>CAYMST010000314.1:0-5309 GCA_964393115.1 uncultured Roseivirgaceae bacterium
AATTTTGCATAACAATATAAGTACCAAAAACAAACCAGATGAAATATGAAATTAAAAGTATTACTCTTATGTTTATTCGTCTCATTCAGAGGCTTATCTCAAGTATTTCCAAGCAATCAATGGACCACATCATCCCCTGAAGACCAAGGGTTAAACGGAACAATTCTTACCAGTAATTTAAACGCATTATCGAATGCAGGAAATGTAGTCATCATCAGAAATGGATACCTAGTAGCTTCAAAAGGCAACATCTCTCGAAAAGAACGTACTTACTCGGTAAGTAAAAGTATTACAGCACTCATGTTTGCTCGGGCCTTACAGTTAGGATTAGTGAACTATGACGATCCCGTCAGAGGCTCCAACAACCCTTCAGGGCCTTCAGCGACATTTCGAAACTTCTTGACCATGACGAGTGACTATGGCCTCACCCCTCACAATCCAGGAAGTAATCATGCTTATAACAACAACGCCATAGAACATTATGGAAAAGTTATCCGTGAAGACTACTTCAACAATGTAAGCCGTCAAGCATCCATCCATACCACACTCTTCGATATCATTGGGGATCAAGATGGTGCTAACTTCAACGGTATTATGAGCGGCTGGGGAGGCGGATGGTCTATTAGCGCCAGAGACGCTGCACGAATCGGGTGGTTGATTTCACAAAAAGGAAAATGGAACAACGCCCAAATCATCCCTGAAAGCTTTGTAAACAACCTTTTCCAATCCCAAATACCTGAAAACAGCACCGCCAACTATAGTCGTGGGCCAAATGACCAGTGGAACCAGCATCAAGTAACAGAAGATCTAGCAGGGAATTATTCATTTGGCTGGTGGCTAGCTCACAACCGATTCGAAAACGTCAACGACACCATCGCCTATGCATCGGGATGGAGAGGAAATAAAATTTTCGTTCTTAGAGATCACCAAATCGTAATCGCAGTCATCAACACTGTGCTCAACAACCGACCTTCAGACGCAGATTACATCAATGCAATCTTAGAAGCAGTCATCACAACTACTCCTGACCCCGAACCAGATCCTGATCCTGATCCACAGCCAGACCCGGACCCAATTCCTGAACCAACCGTTTGTGGCTACCGAAATGCAGATATATCCGGAGAGCTAAAAGCATACCATAAAGTCACCATTACCTGGGATGGCCCTGAAGCCACAGAAACAGAAGAAACATTCAGAGACTATAGGTTAACCGTACGCTTCAATAGCCCTTCAGGAAAGAAATACTACGTACCTGGGTATTTCGCTGCGGACGGCAATGCTTTAGCATCAAGTGCTACTGCGGGCAACAAATGGCGATGTCACTTCTTACCTTTGGAATCAGGCACCTGGTCATATATCACATCCTTTAAAAAAGGAACAAACGCCGCTATAGATTTATCTGATCAAAGTGGAACACCAATCTCTTTTGATGGTAATTCAGGCATCTTCGAAGTATCAGAAACCAATAAAACAGGCATTGACTTTAGATCAAAAGGAAAACTAACATACGTAGGAGAGCATCACTTAAAATGGACTGATAATTCATACTTTCTCAAAGTAGGCGCAAACTCCCCTGAGTTATTTTTAGAATACACAGATTTTGACGGAACTTCATCCAATAGAACTTATTCGAATCACATTCAGGATTGGCAAAATGGTGATCCTACTTGGAAGAATGAAAAGGGAAAAGGCATCATCGGTGTCATTAATTACTTGGCTGACCAAGGTTTAAACTCTCATTATTTTTTAGCAATGAATGCCTATGGTGATGGAAACCAAGCTTTCCCATGGATCAACAGAGATTCTTACTACGTCTATGACGTTTCCAAACTAGATCAGTGGCAGCTGGTATTTGACCATATGATGAAAAAAGGAATCATGATTGATCTAGTAACCACAGAGCAGGAAAACCAAAGTTATTTTGAATTTAACGAACCAAGTGAATTCGCTACAAGTCGTAAGGTGTTTTATCGGGAGCTAGTCGCTCGATTTGGCTACTTAAATGCGATTGTATGGAATTTGGGTGAAGAAAACGGATGGCAAAAAGACAATCAAAGAGGTAAAGCCAACACCACAAACCAACGACTCTTGTTCGCCTCCTACCTAGATAGCTTATTGCATTATCAGGACAACATCGTTATTCACAATGGTCCATCTGATAATGATGACATCTTCATCGATTTGGTTGGTAATAATAGCTATACAGGAACTTCATACCAAGGAAGGCTAGACGATGCCTTTTATGGACATGATAGAATTTTGCATTGGATCAATAGTTCTGCTGATGCGAATAAGAAGTGGGTGGTCTCTTACGATGAACCCTACACCAATGACGTACTTCCCTCTCTTATTGACTTCAGAAAAAAATCAGTTTGGCCAAGCCTTGTCACCGGAGGAGCTGGAGCGCAGCTCTACATGGGAGGTGGAAAAGATATTTCGGAAGAAAACTACAGGATTTACAAAGACTACTGGGAAACTCTCCACCTAGCGTATAGCTTCTTCGAAGACAACACTATCCCCTATCAGCTCATGTCAAGTAAAGACGACGAGGTAACAAATGGACATTGTTTATCTTTAAATAACGAATATTATGTCATTTATCTACCAAACGGGGAAACCACTGAGTTAAACCTATCCGTCAGCAATCAATATTCGGTTAAGTGGTATGACCCGAGAAATGGTGGACCTCTAACGAATGGAACTATCTCAAATATTTCCGGAACGGGTTACAAGTCCTTGGGCTTCCCTCCTCACAACACTTCTAATGATTGGGTTGTCTTGGTAAAAAATGAGAGTATTCCTATGGAAACCGTTAGCAACAATAATCCAATACAAATTTCAGCAAACCCAGCAGGAAACCAGGTTCTTTCCACTTCCATTCATCCGGACATCGAAATACTACGAACTATACTATATGATGGCTCAGGAAAAACAGTAAAGAAAGTAACGAAAGGAGAAATGAACACAAGTATGCTTCCTCGTGGAGTTTACTATTTAAAGTATAAGACCACTCAAGGTTGGTTCACCAAGAAGTTAGTTAAATAACAACCAGCAGTCCAAGAATCGGGGCAGCGATGCCCCGAAATCTTTAAACAACTTATGATAATGGCCTTGGTTCACAAAACTGTTCCAAGGCCATTCCCCGTATTTGGCAGCGAAACATCTACCACTGATAAATACTAACTCATGATCAACGAACTAAACACCTTTAAAACCCTATGGTGTTTTATTATTTGTTGAAAATCTACCATTTTATCATACAAAAAAGATATTTTAGTGCCCGCAATCAAACGATCACGTTTATGAAGAAAAGTATTTACAACCTAATGCTTATTGCGCTTATAGCAATGAGTACACTAATCAGCCAGAATGCTCTTGCACAGGCCGAAGAAGGACAAGATGATGATCTTGGAGACTTCCGAGGAGGGTCCCTCCAAGACATTACGGAAAGCAAGTTCGAAGGAGGATTAGGCTACACCAACATAGGTGGAGAGAGCTTTATTGGATTGACATTAACCCCAGAGTTGAGTTTGGGAAAAGTGGGACTTGGCATTCACTTACCATTATTATATAGTTTAGACAATAACGAATTCAGAACAGAAGCTTTCAAAAATGGAACGACAGGCTTCTTAAGACTAGTTAGATATGTGCGGTATGGACGTCAAAAGAAAGACCCTATTTACGTTCGTTGGGGACAACTTGACAATATCATGGTCGGTTATGGAGGACTTATTAACAACTACAGTAATTCCATTTCTTCTGAAAGAACAAAAACAGGTTTTCACTTAGACATCAACTTCAACGAAGGAATGTTCGGTATTGAAGCCATGTACAGTGATATCGACCCGAAGTCGGTAAACTTATTTGCCATACGCCCTTATGTTCGACCATTGTCTAAGATGTCAATCCCAATTATCAGAACATTGGAGATCGGTGCCACCTACATCGGAGACAAGGACCAAACCGAAAGAAAAACATTTGAGTCTGATAGCGCAACTACTGTTGAGCAATACACCTACACAAAAGATGGAATATCTGCCTTTGGCGTTGACTTAGGCTTAACACTTCTTAAGATTCCTTTTGTTAGGATTGACGCTTTCGGCCAGTGGTCTAAACTAAATATTGAATCTGATACGCTAAAAGGATTTTTTGCTGCAGATGGCATTGCCGAAAATGACAACTTCGAAAATGCTACTGGTTCTAGCGTTGGTATAAACGCTCGTTTCAATTTCATCCTTGATGTCTTCATGCTAGACTTTAGAATCGAAAGACTATGGTATGATCAGTACTACCAACCTCAGTTCTTTGATGCTAACTATGAGATCAACAAAGATGTTAAAATCCTCTCATTGGGTAGTGCTGAAAAGAAGGCCGGTATCTATGGTAGCTTACAAGGACATATCCTAAATAAAATTCAAATAGGCGGTAGCATGATGATTCCTGATGAGATCAATGAAGGGAATCCGGCACTTGTTAAGTTAAATGCTGATTTAGCCAATTTGGCGGATAAAGTATCCTTACATGGATTGTACCAAAAAGGTGGGCTTACTGATTTAGAGGACGCTTTTAAGCTTGACGAACGGTCACTGGCTACTTTAAGGGTTGCTTATCACGTAAATAAATTCTTACGTGCTGGTGTTGACTACCATTGGACGTTTATCAGATCGGAGCAAGAAGATGGTTCTTTTGCTTTCGAAGCCAACAGAGTATGGTATCCATACTTTGGATTCAGCATGACATTCTAGGGTTAGCCCAAGAGTCAAATAAAAAAGGGAGTATGGCTTTGCCATACTCCCTTTTTTTGTTCTTCGACATCCTCACCTCACCCCTTTTTCAGGATGCTTACCGGTAAACTGTCTAAAAAAAGACTTCATTTCTTCTATTACTTCTTCTTTTTCCCCCGACAAATACTCTGGTTCCTCAATTTGCACCAGTTTTCGCTTAAAGTCCATTCCTACCTTACATACTGGAATAGTACCTTTTGTAGCAATTTGATAGAACCCAGATCGCCACTTTTCTACATATGATCTGGTCCCCTCTGGCGTAATGGTCATCACGAAGCTCTCCCTTTCATCAAATAGCTGAAGTACTACGTCTACTAAACTATTGTTTTTAGAACGATCCACTGGGACGCCACCTAGACTTTTGATCACCCATCCCACTAATGGTATTTTAAAAAAACTATCCTTAATCAAATACTCTGATTTTATTCCGGCAATCGACCTGGCAGCAATTAAGACGACATAGTCCCACATACTCGTGTGGGGAGCTACAATAATGATGTATTTCTTTGGTGAAGGTGGTTGAGG
>CAYMST010000315.1:0-5308 GCA_964393115.1 uncultured Roseivirgaceae bacterium
CCCGGAGGCGCTAGATCCTAAGTCTAGTGCGTCTACCAATTTCGCCACATCCGCTAAAAATTGGTCTGCAAAATTAGTTAATTTTTGTAAAGACACAAGTAGACATTGTAAAAATATTAATTTATTTGCTCTGATGGCAGAACAACAGCTAGTGCAGGAACAAGATAATTTAGTTAAGAGATATAGAAGACTCCTTCGAAAGGCCAAGCCGGTACTCAAGGATGGAGATTTAAAGATCATAAGGCAAGCGTTTAATTTGGCTAATGAGGCGCACAAAGACATGCGTCGTAAGTCTGGTGAACCCTACATTTATCACCCATTAGAAGTGGCTGAAATCTGTGTCACAGAGATTGGTCTTGGTACAACTTCTATAGTAGCAGCACTATTACATGACGTTGTTGAAGATACGGATTACACCTTAGACGACATCGAAAAGAAGTTTGGGAGGAAGGTCGCGAGCATTATTGATGGGTTAACGAAAATATCTGGTGTTTTTGATCATGGAAGTTCTCCTCAAGCTGAGAACTTTAGGAAGATGCTACTGACCCTTGCTGAAGACGTAAGGGTAATCCTGGTTAAACTAGCGGATCGACTTCATAATATGAGAACTCTTGGTTCTATGCCAAGACACAAGCAGCTTAAAATTGCTTCGGAAACGCAATTTCTTTATGCACCCTTGGCGCACAGGTTAGGTCTATATTCTATTAAATCAGAAATGGAAGACCTCTTCCTGAAATATACAGAAACAGAATCTTTTGATGAGATTAATGAGAAACTGGTGGACACCCGTCAGGCTAGGACTAGGATTATTCGGTCTTTTATTAAACCATTGGAAGAGTCTATCACTGGGTTAGGGTTTAAGATTGAAATTAAGGGACGAACTAAGTCAGTATATTCGATATGGAATAAAATGCAAAAACAGGGAGTTCCATTTGAAGAAGTTTATGACCTCTTCGCTATTCGCATCATAATAGATACCGACCTTGAAAGTGAGAAGGCTGCCTGCTGGCAGGTTTATTCATTGGTAACCGATTACTACAAGCCGAATCCAGATCGATTGAGGGATTGGGTAAGTACTCCAAAAGCAAATGGTTATGAGTCCCTGCATACCACAGTAATGAGTGACAAGGGGCAATGGGTAGAGGTACAAATCCGAACTAAAAGAATGAATGAAATCGCAGAAAGGGGGTATGCTGCGCACTGGAAGTACAAGGATAATGGTACACAGGAGTCGGGCATTGACAACTGGATAAGGAAAGTACGTGATGCGATAGAAGATAACGACTTATCAGCAATAGAATTCGTCGATAATTTTAGATCCAACCTGTTTTCAGATGAAGTTTTCGTGTTTACTCCAAAAGGAGATCTAAAGACACTTCCAAGAGGTGCGACAACACTTGATTTTGCTTTTGAAATTCATTCTCAAATTGGTGCCAGATGTATAGGTGCTAAAGCAAATCAAAAACTGGTGCCGTTAAATTATCAGTTAAAAAATGGTGATCAGGTCGAGATCCTTACTTCCACGAAGCAAAAACCTTCGGAAGACTGGTTGCGGCATACCGTAACGTCCAAAGCGCGAACAAAAATAAAGGACCTTCTAAAAGAAGAACGAAAAACAGCAGAGGCAGAAGGTAAGGATATTTTAAAGCGTAAGCTTAAACAAATTAAGCTCGACCTTAATAATGACATTATCAACAACTTGGTAGCACTATTCAACATGCGTACACCAACTGACCTCTATTATAATGTAGGAAAGGGACGAATTAGCGGAGCTGAGATTAAGAAAATTAAAGACGTTAAGAACTTCCCCGTTCGTGTAAATAAGGCCCGAACGGTTGACCCCAAGTCGGTTGTCAAGCATATCGAACACAAAAATAAAAACGGGTCCGATATTTTGTTGTTGGGTGAGGACCTAGAGGAAATGGAGTATAAATATGCGAAATGCTGTAACCCAATTCCTGGTGACGATGTTTTTGGCTTTGTCACCATAAATGAAGGAATTAAAATTCATAGGACTAATTGTCCGAATGCTATTGAACTCATGTCGAATTATGGCTACCGAATAATTAAAGCAAAGTGGACATCTGAACAAAAATTTTCATTTTTATCAGAGCTTAAAGTGGTAGGGATTGACAGGATAGGAATGATCAACGATATCACTGGGATAATCTCTAGTTCATTGAAAGTCAACATGAAATCTGTTAAAATAGAAACCGATGGAGGTATTTTTGAAGGAATGATTGAGCTCTATGTCAATGACACCGGACACTTAGAAAAGTTGATTTCGCAAATCGAAACTATCAATGGTGTAGTTAATGTTTCAAGAATAAAATGATTTCTTTGCTACCTTTGTATGTATTTTATTGGTAGGCAACCATTTGGATGGCGTTGAACGAGAGGGTATTCGAAGAAGTAAAAACGATTTTTACGAAGTATTTAGAAAATAAGGGATTGAGAAAAACGCCAGAGCGTTTCGCAATTCTGGAAGAGATATACAGCAAAAATGGACATTTTGATGCTGAATCGCTGTATATCAGCATGAAAAACAAGAATTACCGGGTCAGCAGGGCCACTGTGTATAATTCACTGGACCTACTGGTTGAATGTGATTTGGTTACCAAACATCAGTTTGGACAAAACCAATCACAGTACGAACGGTCATATGGGTTTAAGCAACATGATCATATCCTAATGGATGGTTCCGATCAGGTGCTGGAATTTTGTGATCCAAGAATACAGAATATTAAAAACACATTAGAGGAGATGTTTGATATTGAAATCACACATCATAGCCTCTATTTTTTTGCTAAAAAGAAAAATCAAAAACAATGAATTGGTCTTATTCCTCGGATATCGATGGCGAGGTTGCTGTAATGAGCTTAAATGGCGACTTAATCGGAGAGAAAAATGGTCCTAGCTTAATAGAAGGTGTTAATGATTGCATCAATCAAAAAGCAAAAACTGGACTGATAGATATTTCAAATGTTCGCTACATGAATAGTAGCGGGATTGGAGTATTGATTACGGTGATGACCAAATTCAGAAATGTAGGTGGAGATATTTTATTGGTAAATCCTTCTGAGCATGTGAAAAAACTGTTGTTGATCACTAAGCTCAATAATATTTTTAACATATATGACAGCTTAGAAGAGGCAAAGGCTTCGCTGTGATTGAATAAATCCAAGCAATAGTTTTTGTGAGCGCGATTAATTTTAGGGAAGTCCAGAAAGGATTCCCTTTTTGTTTTGTATAAATAGTTCGATAAAAGATATGGCTGTAGATGTTCTACTAGGCCTTCAATGGGGAGATGAAGGTAAGGGGAAGATTGTGGATGTGTTGGCTCCTCAATATCAAATGGTATCAAGATTTCAAGGAGGTCCTAATGCTGGGCATACCTTGGAGTTTGACGGAATAAAGCACGTATTACATCAAGTTCCGTCTGGCGTGTTCCGAAAAGACATCAAGAATGTTGTAGGTAATGGGGTAGTATTGGATCCAGTTATTTTTGCCAAAGAGTTAGAGAAGTTGGATGAGATGTCGATCGACTTTCGAGATAATCTATTCGTTTCGAAAAAGGCACAGCTTATTTTACCAACGCATCGATTACTGGATGCTGCGTATGAAAAGTCAAAAGGAGACAAGAAAATTGGCTCAACTTTGAAAGGAATAGGCCCGACATACCAAGACAAAACGGCAAGAGTAGGTTTGAGAGTTGGGGATGTTCTGTGCGTTGATTTTGATGAGAAGCTAAAGGCAATTACGGAGAGACATAAGGCCATTTTGGATTGGTATCAGTTTGAATACAATCTTGAGCCGCTAATGACGACTTTCAAAGAATCTGTTGAAAAGATTAAAAAGCTTAAGTTGGTTGATAGTGAGTATGTAACTAACTCTGAAATAAAAGATGGGGGTAGGATACTAGCTGAAGGAGCTCAAGGTGCGTTACTCGATGTTGATTTTGGAAGCTACCCTTTTGTGACAAGTTCAAATACCATCACCGCTGGTGCCTGTACCGGGCTAGGTGTAGCCCCTTCAAAGATCAATGAGGTTTTTGGGATCTTTAAAGCATATTGCACCAGAGTGGGGAGTGGTCCGTTTCCTACTGAACTCAACGACGAAGTAGGTGAAAAGATTAGAAAAGAAGGAGGTGAGTTTGGTGCCACCACTGGAAGACCTCGTAGATGCGGCTGGTTGGATTTACCAGCCTTAAAGTATTCGATCATGTTAAATGGCACAACGCAATTATTTATGACCAAAGCAGATGTGTTAAGTGCTTTTAGTGAAATTTTCGTTTGTACTCATTACGAGATGGCCGATGGTACCACAACTGATCAAATTCCGTATGATTTGGGTGTAGAGGGATTAAAACCTGTCTACAGGTCATTCAAGGGTTGGGATAAAGACTTATCTGGAATCACGACCTATGAGGAGCTTCCCGCTGAGCTTCATGATTATGTCGACTATTTAGAGAAGGAATTAGAAGTGCCAATCAATATCGTCTCAGTAGGGCCGGACCGCGAGCAAACAATATTTAAAAATGAGGTAGTATTCGCTTAAGAATCATCTCATCGCTCATTTAGAAGAAAAACAGAAGGCAGCCATTGAGCTGCCTTTTTTGGGACCATTTGAAACTAGACTTTCAAATGGTCTTGTTGTATACAGGTCGTCAGTTTCGACCCACAAACGGATGTTATTTAACGTGAATATCGGATAAGGAATAAGTGATGATTTGATATGAAAAAAGGCTGTTTTTGAGTATATTAAAGTGTTGAGGCTCAATATTTTAAACTCAAATAACAGCCCTTATGCTTAGAGATAAAGTTACTGAATTTTTTGTTGATGTGGATGACTTCTGTAAGGAGTTTGAACATCAAATTGCTAAACACCTTATCGAATCCAAAAAAGAAGGATCTAGGAACAGAGCATCTCAACTTTCTGATTCAGAGATCATTAGTTTGTTGATCTTGTTCCATTATGGACAATTCACCAACTTCAAAGCATTTTATACCCAATATGTTCAAGTTCATTTGGACGACCTGTTTCCAAACTTAGTTTCTTACCAAAGATTTGTTGCCTTGAAGAAAAAAGTTGCTGTGCCACTCATGATGTTCTTGAAAAACAAGACGTTAGGAAAATGTAGAGGAATTAGCTTTGTGGACTCTACTCATGTGAAAGTTTGTCATAATCGAAGAATACACCAACATAAAACCTTTAAAGATGTCGCGCAAAGAGGATATTGTTCTATTGGATGGTTCTTTGGGTTCAAATTACATCTTATTATCAATGATCGAGGTGAAATTATCTCCTT
>CAYMST010000316.1:0-5296 GCA_964393115.1 uncultured Roseivirgaceae bacterium
CAATCCAACATCTGACTAATTTCAGTGAAATTCCGACCCTCAAATCGCTCTCGAAAAAGAAAAAGAAACCCAACCAAAAATATTTTTCACCGTATATATCATTTGGATTATTCGCTATTCCCTCTGAATGTCGCTCAAAATACATTGTCCGATCATGGCCGCATGAATTCTAGAATTCTCGATAAACCACTGGTTCGTTTTTAGCCCACCACAAATCACTCCTGCCAAAAAAAGCTTTGGAACATTGGTCTCCATTGTTTCGGCATTATAAAATGGAGTTTGGAATTTGTCATCTCCAATATGGACACCCAAGGATTTCAACAAACTAAAATCAGGTTGATAACCGGTCATGGCTAGTACAAAATCGTTGTCTATTGATATCTGTTGTCCATCCTCTTTCTGAACAACAACCTTATCTTCTAAAATCTCGATCACCTCGGCACCAAAATGAGCCTTAATCGTACCTTCTTTAATTCTATTTTTAATGTCTGGCAGCACCCAATATTTAACGCTGGACCTCAAGTCCTGGTCTCGAATAATCATAGTAACCTCTTTAGCTCCTTTGCGATAGGTCTCAAGAGCTACGTCGACCGCTGAGTTTGCAGCCCCTATTACAATGACTTTCATACCAAAATAGGGATGTGGATCGTCATAGTAGTGTTTAACCTTTGGCAAACTCTCTCCCGGCACATTTAATGAATATGGTATATCATAAAAGCCTGTCGCTAAGATAAGATAGTCGCAAGTAAAGGCACCTTTGGAAGTTTCTAAATCAAAACCAGGGTCTGTGGCTTTTATCGTATGTATGGTTGTATATAAATTAACTTTTAAATTCCATGATGTGGTTACTCTACGATAGTATTCCAGTGCCTCGGGTCTTGTCGGCTTGGGGTTGTGAGAGATAAATGGCACCCCTCCTATCTCCAACCTGTCTGAGGTTGAAAAAAAAGTCATATTAGCCGGGTAATTATATATCGAATTTACCAAACATCCTTTGTCCAATATTTGGTAATCGATATTTGACTTTTCCAGCTCTATGCCACATGCCAAACCTATTGGTCCAGCACCAATGATAATTACCTTTGAATGCATTGCCTCAAAACTGATATGTTTTTCTCGGAGTCACACAAAAATCTAGCGGAATATCATGGGGCTCAACAGGCAACTCATCCACAGGAGGAGCAAGCGACAACCCAATTTTAACCACGTTCACTTTACAAGCACCTAGAAATCGATCATAGTAACCTTTGCCATAACCTATTCGCCCTCCGTTACGATCAAAAATCACAAGGGGGAGAAAAACGTAGTCAATTGATAAAGGATTAACTTCTGTCCCACCTTGAGGTTCGGGAATACCCCATCTATTTTCCACAATGTGTGTGTTAGACGAGTACTCATAATTGATCATCACGTTCTGCTCGAGACTACTTTTCGATACGCACACGCTTACTTGTTGCGAAACCAGGTAGTTAATGATAGGCCAAGTATTCACTTCTTTGTTTTTTAAGATAGGCAGAAAGACATGTGCCATTGTCCCCGGTAAGAATTCAAAGGCACTCGTAACCTGATCAAGAATCATTATATTCAAATGATCGAATGTATTTGGACCAAGCAGCTTCCTTTTTCTTAGAAAGGCCTTCCGAATAAGTTCTTTATTCGATTTTTCACTCTTTTCCTCCATTCAAACAAATCACTAAAAACTTAAAGTCGAACGCGTCGAAGTGCTTGTAGAGGGCATTAAAAAATTTAGGATCATTCAAGTAAAAGTTTAGAAAGTTATCATGTCTCTCCTGCAAGCCTCCATTTGGAAACAACTTGTCTTTTAATGTATCAATCTGTCTCATCCTAGTGGAATACTGGTTTTCCTCAGCCTTCTTAAGTCTATTACCAATATTATCAAGAATCTTAAAGACTTTAGACTTCTCAGCTTTCACAAACCCCAACAAGCTCTTATCTAGTTGCTCTGCCTTGGATTGAATTTTAGCAAAAGCCTCATCAACGTCTCTTTCATCGCTTTCAATCAAGTTGCTATACTCATTGATACGCCCCACATAAAGCTTTCGTAAATGAGAAGAATCTAAGAATAATTCCTCGGCAGAAAACTTAAACCGTTGAATCCTTCGCTTCAAGCTCTTCGGGATGAGAAGGGCAAAGTTTCTCGGCATCAATATTGGGAACTGAGTCTCATAAGAATCAAACATATCTTTCAACTGCAGCCAATACGATATTTCAGAAGGGCCACCCACATATGCTAGGTTCGGCAGGATAGTTTCTTGATATAATGGTCTAAACACAACGTTAGGACTAAACCGCTCAGGAAAGGATATTATTTCCTTGAGCATTTCGGTTTCGTCGAACTTAAAGTTTGAATTAATAACTTCGTATACATCCTGTTTCAGGACGATACGCTCCCGAAGGTTACCTCTCAGGTAAAAGAAGTTTATCTCCCTTGGATTAATCTGCGTTTTGTATCCCAGCTCTTGCAGACTCAGCGACGTGGAATTTACTAAAACAGATGCTCGTTGATTTTGAAGATCATCAATGATAACTGGCTTAAACAATTCTTTCAAAGCTTTGTCGTCACCATCCACAGTAACTAGTCCTTCATCACCAAAGAGTTCGTTCATATACTTACGAACCGACTGAGAAAGTGTATTAAAGTCTAAGTAGGCTTGCTCAAAAAAACTCACACTTTCCGGTAATTTAGAAATGAGTTCATTTAGCGCTTGTGGTCTAAACCTACCAACGGCTCCTTTCTGATCCGTTTCCCACGAATAATTATGTCCAAACAGGTTAAAAGAACTAATTTCTTCAAAGTCATGATCTTCTGATGCCATCCAATAAACAGGCACAAAATTATAATCTGGATACTTTTCCTTCAGTTGCTTACAAGTCTGTATAGTCGTGATAATCTTATATATCACATACAATGGCCCCGTGAAAATATTTAATTGGTGACCGGTGGTAACCGTATAAGTATTATCAAACTGAAGCGCATGGATGTTTTCAAATACCTTTGGTGGCATTTCAAAAGCACCATACTGACTCGTTAAAGCCTGATGTAGGATAATACGTTTTTCCTGAGGGAATACTTTTTTCTCTATTTGAATCTTAAACGAATCAATATCGGGGTATAAGCCATAGAAAGGTTCAATGGCCTTTTCTCGATTAATATAATCGGTGAATAGCTTAGAAAAGGTATTAGTTTTTTGAAAGTCTAGGGTTGCAAAATCCTGCATATGTTAAGTTTTATATCCCGATTAATGACTAGGTAATACAAATTATACAAGAATAGATGGATTCTTATATGCCATATTCACAAATACTTGTTAATTTTTACAAAACTCGTTTTAAAAATGACTGAAAGCAGACCTATATGGTGCATATAACCAACTCCTGTACATAAATAATAATATGAATTTCGTTCAAAATAAAATTCGCAGAATACATTTATTTACATAGAACAAAACAGAAATAAGGCGTCTTTGACTAATCAGTCCTTTAACTCCTAATTACGAGTGCTTCCCAAAAGTATCATTACCGATAAAAACAATACATGTTTCTTGCAGATTTTGTGTAATCCTATAGATACAAGTAGGGCTTTATCAAATTACTTTTTAGCACTATTTACTGCAAAATCTTTCGCAAAGTATGTCAATATTACGTCCGCTCCAGCTCGTTTCATACTCAACAAGCACTCTTCCATACTTCTCGTTTCGTCCAACCAACCAAGTCTTGATGCAGCTTTAATCATAGCATATTCGCCACTAACATTATAAGCCGCAATAGGCAGGTTCATTTCATTTTTCAAGTCCGAAATAACGTCGAGATAAGCGAGGGCGGGCTTTACCATTAAGAAGTCAGCTCCCTCGTCTTCGTCTAATTGTGCCTCAATCAAAGCTTCGCGACGATTTGCAGGATCCATCTGGTAAGTTTTTTTATCACCTGACTTGGGTGCTGAATCTAAAGCATCTCTAAATGGACCATAAAAAGCACTGGCATATTTCGCGGAATACGACATTATTGAAACATTGGTAAAGCCATTGTTATCTAAAATTTTTCGAATGTATGCTACTCTACCATCCATCATATCGGATGGACCAATAATGTCCACCCCGGCCTCTGCTTGACATAAAGCCATTTTACCTAAAACCTCCAGTGTCTCGTCATTAAGAATTTCGCCATCTTCACTAACCAAGCCATCATGACCATCAACATTATAAGGGTCAAGGGCTACATCTGTCATAATACAAGCCTCAGGAAATTCTACTTTAATTTTCTTTAGCGCAGTATTGTAGAAAAAACTCGAATCATAACTCCTACTTGCCACTTTATCTTTATCTATCTCCTCCACCACTGGAAATATATCAAACGAGTAAATACCAAGATTCATACAATCTTCTATCTCTCGTAACATCAGGTCCACGGAATACCGAGACACTCCAGGCATTGAGTCTACCTCCATTCGCTTATTAGCACCTTGAAGCAAGAATAACGGAAGTATAAGATCATCAACGCTAACATTATTTTCAGCCACCATTCTACGAACAGCGTTACTTTTCCGATTTCTTCTGGGTCTTTTTAACATAAGCTACAAATTTCGGAAGCTAAAGTATGATACTAAATCAACTATGACAACGTTTAATTAAGATGGCATTGGGTTTTTAAAAAAACGTATAAAAAATCAACGGAATTCCGTGATACTTTCTTTTACAAAAAAGAAAAACACGAAATACCGAGCCCAATATCAAAAGCCCCAACCCCATCCAAAAAAACATAACTCGCTGAATAACTGATGTTTATTAGGGATTCCGAAAAACGTGTTGGTTTTGGCATATCTTTTGTCTTATAAACAGCACAAGGCTATGAGATAGTAATACCATTTTGATGGAACTGAGAATCACGGGTTTTTCAAGAATATTCAAAACAACCAGAAATCCCTGTTGACTTGGCTTACTTAACAACATGTGAGATTAAGAATCCAATTTATTCTAATTTCTGTTTAGTAGGTCTTCCTCAAAACAACTTCAATGATCTTTTAAGCAATGCAGTTTCATCAGCTATGTGAATAAAAGGGTTGGTAAAAACACCAACCCTTACACCCCCGACATAATAAGGTAATCGTAGTTAGCACCAAGCGCCCCACTGCATTAGATGTTAATATTCTTGAATGGTCCAGTTTTAAACTACAGCATCATCAGACATCAATTCCAAGTACTAATTAAAATCAGTTTTACAAATGATTTTAATCATGGAAATAATTTAAATAAATAACTCTATATTTATATATATTCAC
>CAYMST010000317.1:0-5294 GCA_964393115.1 uncultured Roseivirgaceae bacterium
TAAATAGACTTCTAAGTATTTCGAAGAGTCAGCATCTAACACACCGTGATTTATGGGAACAAGAAATTCGGGGGCAATGTAGTATGCACCAAGAAACTAAACAATCGCATTCCATTTTTGAACTTCGATGAACTTATCCACTGTGTTTTTAATCCAACGAAACTCGTATAGTGTTTTAAGTTTTGAAAGTAAATCTTCGGGGATGGCGGTACTGCCGAATAAAGTACCTGCAATTTGTCCAGCGATAGAAGCGTTCGTGTCAGTATCTCCACCTAAATCAATTAATTGATTAAACATTTTCTCCAGACCAATTTCAGGAGCTTTATTAGCAGCTGCAATAGCTAATGGAACAGAATTTACGACATATCCATCGCATCCTAATTTCCCTACGTCTTCGATGTTTTGGAAATCCTTAATTTCAATGAGTCTATCACGTACTTTTGTGTCTGGGATCTGATCGATTACTAGTCCAATCAGGTTTTCATTTCCGGTCCATGTTCCTTCTAGAGTGGCTTGTATAGAGATAATTACAGCTAGCGCTCCAACATAAGCTTCGTCATTGTGATGTGTTATGTTGCAAATTTCTTTAATCTGTTTTCTGGAAATCGCGGGTCGAAGAAAGGCTAAAGGTGCTATGCGCATGGCTGCTCCGTTACCCGCTGCATATTCTCCTTTTCTCCCTACCAAACTCCAATGAACTCCTGCCTCAAGTTCTTTCAAAGCCTGTAGCGTACTGGCTCCAATTCCGGAAATTCTCCGTTCTTGGAAATAGCTTAAGTAAGCCTTTGCAAATACCTCCGTAGATAAATTATTACCGCTTATAATTGCTTCACAGGTCGCCAGGGTAAGCTGTGTATCATCGGTAATATGCCATTGGGGAACAGGCTCTTTTGGCTTTCCAAAAAGATAATATACATCCTCCCGTTCTGTTGACACGGAGATATTTTCATAAGCACGTCCGTAAGCGTCACCTATAGCACCACAAAGAATTGCCCCCTTAAATCTTTCTGAAATATGCATATCAAGTTGGTTTAGCAAGCTTCTTCCATATTCTCCAAACCTCATAAGCTAAAAGTGATGGTAGCCAACTTACCCAAGAGATTATGATATAACTTAATTCAGTTCCCACTACTTCCAGTTGATGATTTGCGAATGAAAGTATGCGAATCAATATCGCTGAGTTGGTCAATATAAAGCTCCTTATCATCATCGATCGATGCTGTACGAATTTCTTTTCTAGCGCATAGTAAAAGGCCAGCCCCGTGAATATTAGCCAAAGTAGTGATAAGATTAGAAAGTTAACTATGCTGACAATGCCACCTAAAGCATAAAAAGACATTAACAGTCCTCCAGGGCCTGCCATTAATAAAATGGATGCTACATAGACGATTCCAACTGGTTTATGGATGTTAGATTTATTGAAAGTAAATTGAAATAAACCTGTTAGAAAAGCTATGGGTGCTCCAATAATGTGTGCATATAGAAACGGTTTGTAGAGAGAGAATATCTCTGATTTCCCCATGAGAAAACCTTGATTAAAATCTGGCGTAAAGTAATCAATTGATTTCATCACGATCATTATACCGATAAGCAGAGCAATTAAGAGATAAAACCCTTTAACCAGCCGCAACATAGGAAGCCAGTCGCTTATTGATGTAGACTTCTTCATTTCCTTTCATCCTCTCTTTGACCTCAAGTATCAGCTTGATGTTTGCTTTGTCTATTTCGGTCAGTTGATCATCGACATTTTCAAATCGCGGGGTATACCATGATTCGTTGGAGAAGTATTTCCGCCACTTCTCGGTTTTGAACGTATATCCGTACTCAGCAAATATTTCGTTTCTCATAATGTCGAGGTCTTTTATGGATAAGTGATCTGTCACCCACATATTACCATCATTTGAATTATCTGCGTTGTAATTATATTTAGCAAAGCACCCTTTAAAGTTGTTTTCATCCATGTAAATGTATTTGGTGAAATCGTAATAGCGATGTGAATTAAGTTCCTTTATCTCACCATCTTTAGTGATTTTATGGTAGGTGAATTTTGTTTCAAAGTCATATCTTTCATTGGATGTTGCCTTTATTTCTAAAATGGAATCGTTGATAAGTCTATAGCCGGACTCACTACAGAAATAGTCATATTCCGTTTCTTTAGTAAGCGAAAGGGTTTTCAAGGTATTCGTAGCCCTGTCGTGTATTACCATTTGTTGAGTCTTCACGTGATATCCTCTTGCACCCGCTCCAGATTCGTAGAAAGAGAGAAAAAAGGCGGTGATTTTGTCCGATAGGCTTCGCTTAGCAGAGGTATTTATATTGGCTTCCACTAATCCAAATTCAACAAAACCTTTCTGCTCTGGTAATATAATATGGTCATAAGGATTAGTTCTTCCGGTGAGGTAGGATAAATAAGAAGGGACGAAAACAATTCCTTTACCTTCATTTTCATCATGCTCATCATACGTCCAATAGCTATGGTACATCATCTCATAATCGAGATCTTCAATATCAAAAGACATTATTTTTAAGATAGGCAACGGATCAAAATTCGACTTTTCAGGTTTGGAGGTGAGCGTATTCTCGATTCTGTACATTTGATCATTTTTCCAGCCATAAGCAATATCTTTTGGCCAGCTGGAACCGGGTATGATGTAATCAAATTGAGGACTCAAAACTTCACCGGACAAATAATTGACCAAACCAATTTTATCATTGAGTTCAATTTCCAAACAGTTTTTGATGACTAGGTCGGGGTTATAGATTTTATCATACTTGGTTGGCAGCATTACTTCTAATGAATCGTTTACCAGCCCATACTTTTGATTTTCGTCAAAACTGTAATAGTGGCCATTAGGTTTTCCTGAACAGATCACATAAAACTTACGGTCAAGTATATCCATGTAAAACGGAGTAGAACCGTGCTTTTTATCTAAAGCAATGATATCGTCTTTGATAGCAAGGTTCAATCCTTCATATAATTCGTGGTCTATTTCTGTTGAATTAGTAGGTACTACCGTTTTATTTGCCACTGTTTTTATTTCCTCTGGCTTTTTGGGATGGGAGGGGAGTTTTGCCTTTTGCTTCTCTTGTTTACAGGCAGAAGTACAAACCACTAGCAATAGGATGTATAGTATTCCAGTTAATATTTGACGCATCGATTTTGATGTTAAGGCTAACTGTGTAATATGATTTTAGGCTGTAAATGTAGTGTTTCTAGATTATTTATAAGCTTTAAGATGGCGTTATGAACAAGCGTTTTGAGGTGAGAAACCTTGGTCTTAAGTCAAGGAGGTTACTTGAAGTTGAAATTGTTTAAATATCGTACTAGCATTTTTGCTTTTCATAATTTCACTGTCGAACTGCACGATGAATTAAATCATAAATAAAAGGCCAATTCCAGTCTTCCATATATCGTATTTGTATGTAACCTTTCGGTGCTTTAACCCGCATTTTGCGTTAGAGATCGTAATGAAGCCATAAAGCGCAAAGAAAGAGACGCTTATATTGAAGAGGCATAGCAGCGCTATGGTGATTCAATAAGCGTGTGTTAAGTGTCTATTTCAAAGTGATTTATGGATGGAATAGATTTTCTAATGCAAAATGCGGGTTTAATACTATTGATTACCTAAGCATCTCTTCGTTCCGTTATTAGTGTATTACAATAATCGATTGAGACCGTTTTAGAATTGATACCATAAGTTTTGGAGATTTTTACTTGATCTAGTTCGTATCTACCGATTTTTATAGTCTCACCAGATGCCCATCGGCTTACTATTATTTCCAGTAGTGATTGAAAATGGTTGTTCCATATTGAGTCAGCAATTTCATTGTATAGACCAAATTTGTTGTTGAAATCAATGTTGAAATATGAGTTAATGACAATGGCTAGTCTATCTTTCTTTTCATTGCGCAACTCTATTTTGAACCTCGTCCCTAGAGTGAACATTTCAAGTCTGATTGGACTTAGCACGTATTTGATTTCTGTTGGGGCTTCCACAGATTTATTTATAAATATATTGTCTAGAAATACCCTATAGTCTTCTAGATAAAGGTTTTTATTCCTTAACTCAAATACTTTGGTTTTTGTCATGGTCAGGTTGAGGTAAAGTTATAACACTTCCCAAAACAGTGTATAAGATGCTCTATCTCCTTCTCTAATATTCTTGGTAAGGTCTGTGTGGTATGTTGGTCCATGATGAGTATCGTCTAGTCTGAATCTAAAGTGCCCAAGCAGATCATTTCTACTCAACAGATCATAATCCCAAAGTTCAATTTCAACTAATTCATCTGTATTCATATCTGTGATATTTATTTCTATCACCACTTTAGTATCAGTCACAAGCTTAATATAATGCCCAGTTACCGGCCAGATTCTTTCTCCATCGAATTTGAGATATAGCTCATCACCGTCAATCTCGTCCGTTCCGTAGCAATGGATGGTCTTAAGATGGATGCTTTTGGTTTCTTTGTTCATAACTAATCGGAAAACAAATTGATCTGAACGCTTACCAGATATAACTCAAAATAGCACGGGTGGTTTCATATTTTGAGCTGAAAAGAAATTAGATTGATCCGAAATGAATGTTATTGCTTGAATAGCATAATGGAGATGCTATATATTGATAATGAGTTTATAGATGATTGAGAATAATTCGCTTGAAACACCATGTTTCAAGTGAATGGTGAACCCAATTTGAGCGATAAAGAGAAAATTACGGATATGACCTTCAAGTGGTGTTTTTAAACAATTAATTCAATCTCAGTCTTGCTTATTCACGACTATTCGAAGGGCATCAATAAAATCTAGTATATCGTCTTCCAAGATTTCTTTATATCCTTTTCGAGATAGTGCATCTTTCAAGTATCGAATGTTGGATTCAGAAAACGTTTCTGCGTTCTGGTTCATAAAATCTTCCTGAATCGCTAGCAAGAGTTCGATCACATTTCTATCCATTTTGGATGCTGTCTCTTTGCTCAAGTTATACCATATGCCGTTAGTGAAATCATCATGTTCGCCAGAACGGATTACTTCTGTATAGTCTTCTCCTCCAGTAAGATTAATATAGATGGCTTTTAAAGAAGTAGCTACTCCAAAAATATTCCAAAACCCAAATAGGAGTGTGCCAGCTGTATAAAGGAATATTGGAAATAGGAGTTGGAAGTTATGGTTAGTTTTATAGACTTTCGAATCCATGCAAGAACAGTATAACGGTATGCAAATGGAAAGCTTAAATACTCTGTACTTTGGTGTCATGAGCTATCATACTTAAATTTTGAGGGACAATGGTTGCTTT
>CAYMST010000318.1:0-5277 GCA_964393115.1 uncultured Roseivirgaceae bacterium
GAAAATGTGCTAGCAATACGAGAAAGCAATCTGATTTTCGAAGAAGACGATGTAAGGAATCAGGCTTCTGTGATCAAGCGCAATGCAGAAAGTTTGTTAGAATTAATTAACCAGTTGCTTGATCTTTCCAAGATAGAGTTTGGGTACATGGATTTGAAGTTGACAAAACAAGATATCATCCTCTGTTTGAAGGAGCTCGCTTCTCCATTTAGACTGCTAGCCAGTAAACAAAATAAACATTTAGACCTTGTTTTTGACTACGATGAGTTCCATACCACATTTGATCCCGAAAAAATGGAACGCATTGTAAACAATTTGTTATCAAACGCCATAAAGTTTACGACCGCTAGGGATACTATTACTTTACGCTTTATGGTGAATCATCAATCAGAGAGTGACCCTACAGACACTATTTTGATAGAAGTCGAGGATACTGGGTTTGGAATTGATGAGTCTAGCTTAAACAAAGTTTTTAATCGGTTTTACCAAGCAAAGAATAGTAAAAGGTCATTTGAAGGAACCGGAATTGGACTGGCCTTAACCAAAGAACTAGTTGAATTGCATAGTGGTCATATAACTGTTGAAAGTGAATTGGGTAAGGGTTCGACCTTCAAAGTAAAGCTTCCTGTTTTACCAGAATCATCAGCAGTTGGTCAATACCAGAAAGCAAGTGAGAATACATTACCCTTGGCTGCCAATTTTGACGATTACGATACTGATGATATGGAAAAGCAAAACCATGTTAGCAAGCCAACTGCTTTAGTAGTCGAGGATAACCTTGACCTAAGAAAATACCTCGTACGGATATTGAGGAAGGACTATAATATGCTCGTAGCAACTGATGGTGAAGAGGGACTTCATAAAGCACAACAGAGGTTTCCTGATATTATTATTTCAGATGTCATGATGCCTAAAATGGATGGTTTTGAACTGTGTGAGGCATTGAGAAAAGATGAACTCACCAGTCATGTTCCAATTATTCTACTTACTGCTAAATCGAGTGTTGAGAGTAAGCTCGAAGGGTTAGAATACGGTGCAGATGATTATCTCACGAAGCCATTTCATAAAGAAGAGTTAACAATAAGATCAAAGAATCTTATAGAACAAAGAAGGAACCTAAGAAATCGATTTTTGAAGGAGGTATCCATTACGCCAAAAGACATCACGACAACATCTTTAGATGAAAAATTCTTACAAGATGCAATTCAAATTGTTCATAATAATATCAATAACTCTTCATTTTCGGTAGAGCTTTTTGCGGAAAAGATGAGTATGACAAGGGCGAATTTGCATCGAAAATTAAAGGCACTAACAAACCAATCTCCTTCTGAATTTAATAGAACAATTCGATTGAAAACCGCTGCTGAACTTCTTGAAAATAATGTAGGAAACGTTTCGGAGATCTGCTATCAAGTTGGCTTCAATAGCCCGGAGTATTTTACCAAATGTTTCTTGAAACTTTTTGGCGTAACCCCATCGCGTTATGCCTCGAAAAAACGGCTTAAAAGTCTTGTTTAGGCGGTTTTTACATATGTACAGCTTCATGTTACATATGTGCAGGATACTATAAAGCGCTTAGTTAATCTTCGCCGAGTCCTTTGAAACCCGATATAGAGTTAGGGTGGATAAGGCATCTATTTTCTACTTTTTGATGGGGGTGAATTAACACCACTTACTCACCTGTAGAAATAGATATATCCGGGGTTGTCATTAATTAAATACGTTAAATATCTAAACATGAAAAATCGCTTTACTATCGCGTTTATTGCGCTATTAATCATCACTAGTGCGAAAGCCCAGATTAATCCTGTTA
Source organism: uncultured Roseivirgaceae bacterium (assembly GCA_964393115.1). Taxonomy (GTDB): domain Bacteria; phylum Bacteroidota; class Bacteroidia; order Cytophagales; family Cyclobacteriaceae; genus CAYMST01. Next base: position 1,814 of record CAYMST010000318.1, read on the forward strand.
TTGAATTATCTGCTTCTAACATTTCATCGACTAGCTTTAGACTTAATTGGGTAAAAGGGTACAGCAGCTCATGGGGTGTCATTGATTTCTATGCTCTAAACGGGAGTCATACCGGTAGTCTTGGATTTGATCCTTGGGGTAATTCAGTAGGGTGTGCCAATGCCGCTAGCTGCGACGCACTTACAAGTCCAGTGGCTAGTAGTCTTGTGATCACGAACCTGAATCCGGGCACCACTTACCGTATTCACATGACCATATTTGATGATGGAAATTCTTATAGCTACGATACTACCAAGGAACCGTTGGTTATCACCACTAAGCAGTCAAATCAAGGGGTTCAAGGATCTAGTTTTGAAAACCCTATTGTTCTACCACTAATGGGAATGGATCAAACCATTCACGTAACAGGAAACAATAGAAGTACCAGTGGCTTTAAGAATGTCTACAATGGTCCAAATGCCCGTCCTGGTAATGACGTGATATACGAGCTTACGATGGATCCGTTATATGCGAATGTTAGCATAACTACCTGTGGTTCGTCACTGGATACATATATTCACCTGCTAAGTAAAACAGGTAATGGCACTTGGTCTTATATCACCTCAAACGATGACAGTAGACAAACCGGTTGTAATAGGTTTGATTCTAAAATCGGTCCAATTGAGTTATGGGGTAGCGGTATTCAGGGGCAACCTGGCAATTCATATTATATTGTGGTAGAAGGGTATAGTACTCGTTCAGGGAACTTCCAGCTTCGTATTGACAATGAACGTGGAAGATATGCTCGATTAGGTAAGGATGATCAAAGCGAAATAACAAAAACTAAGGCAACTTTAGCTCCTAACCCGGTTACTTCAACGGGAACTACACTAAATCTAAGCGTTGCCCAGGACCAGAAAGTTTCGGCGTTATTGATCAATAGCGTAGGACAGCTTACCAAAGAGTTTTCACTAGAGCTAAGAAAGGGAAGTAATGCGAAGAAATTGTCATTTGATCGCCTTGAAAATGGGCTCTATATGCTTAAGCTAAATCTTGCCTCAGGACCAATAGTAAAAAGAATTAAGATTGATAGGTAGTTGTTTCACATGTAAAAGAAATGTTTAGACTGAATTTTTCGGACTTAACATTGATTTAAACATAAGAGGCTGTTCGCTGTTAGAACAGCCTTGTTTTATGTTTTAAAGTTGGGCTAGATGACACTACACTTTTTCAAGCAAGAAAGCTATTGATAACTCAGTGGGAGGCGGCCTCACCAGCTCCCTTTGGATACCGGATCGCTTCTGTCATATCTTGAACCTCCTTTGGCGGTGCCGGATATAAGTAACATATTGTGATGGACACGATGAAATTCACGAGCATACCTAATGTGCCAATTCCTTCTGGAGAAATGCCAAACCAGTATCCTTCTGCAGTACCTGGACCACCCAACTGAGGTTTAAAATACCATATGTAGGTGGTTGTAAAGACGATGCCAGCGATCATACCGGCAACAGCTCCTTCTCTATTCATGCGTTTATAGAATATCCCCATCACAATAGCGGGGAAAAAGGAACTGGCGGCAAGGCCAAATGCTAACGCAACTACTTGCGCGACAAAGCCCGGAGGATGCATACCGAAGTAACCCGCTATGACCACCGCGAAGGCAATTGCAATCCTTGCCGCTCGTAATTCTCCCTTATCGGAAATATTTCGCATCAGATTATTCTTGAGTAAATCATGCGATATAGAAGTTGAGATAACTAGTAGCAGTCCTGCTGCGGTAGATAAAGCAGCTGCTAATCCTCCAGCAACGACCAGTGCGATTACCCAGGAAGGAAGCTTTCCTATTTCTGGGTTGGCAAGTACCATAATATCGCGATCTACCTTCAATTCATTGCCGTTCCAACCCTTAGGATTGGCCACAGCAGTTACAAACTGTTCGTTTGACTCATTATAGTACTGTATTTTCCCATCCCCATTTTTGTCTTCAAAACTCAGAAGTCCGGTCTTTTCCCAATTACTAAACCATTGGGGCATATCTTTATAGGACTGATTCGAAACAGTATGAAGAAGGTTGGTTCTAGCAAATACTGCGATAGCAGGTGCGGTTGTATATAATATGGCAATGAAAACAAGCGCATAACCCGCAGAAGTTCTAGCGTCTTTTACCTTGGGTACCGTGAAAAACCTAACGATAACATGTGGAAGGCCGGCAGTACCTAGCATCAAGGCCGCGGTGATGAAGAATAAGTCTGTTTTTGTTTTCTTACCGGAGGTGTATTCATTAAATCCTAAATCAACTTGCAATTGATTTAACTTGTCTAAAAGGTAAGTTCCATCACTCAATGTGCCTCCCAATCCCCATTGTGGTATGGGGTTGTCAACAAACATGACCGATAAAAAAATGGCTGGTACAAGATAGGCAAAGATTAATACACAATATTGTGTGACTTGTGTGTACGTAATGCCTTTCATGCCTCCTAACACTGCATAGAAAAATACGATGGCCACGCCAATAACCACTCCCCATTCGAACGGTACTTCGAGAAATCGTGCGAAGGCGACACCAACACCTTTCATTTGACCTACTACATAAGTAAACGAAATAAAAAGAGCACAAATGACAGCTGTCAAACGTGCTTGCTGACTGTAATATCGCTCTCCAATGAAATCGGGTACGGTAAATTTTCCAAACTTTCTAAGGTATGGCGCCAGCATAAGTGCTAATAGAACGTAGCCCCCGGTCCATCCCATGAGGTACTGCGAACCATCATACCCCATGAATGAAATCAAGCCCGCCATTGAAATGAAAGAAGCAGCAGACATCCAATCGGCAGCGGTAGCCATGCCATTGGCAAGGGGGGAAACGCCACCTCCAGCCACATAAAAGTCTTTAGTAGATCCGGCTTTGGCCCAAATAGCTACACCGACGTATATGATAAATGTAATTCCTACGATGACATAGGTCCATGTTTGCAAATCCATGCGATTAGTTTTCGGTATTGGTTAGTGAAAATATTAGGTGACTTTTGATTGAGGGGGTAGTCATCCCCCTTTTTGCGGTTGACGGTTAATCTTCGTCTACTTGATACTTCTGGTCTAGTTTATTCATCAGACGAACATAGACAAATATCAATAGCACAAATATGTAAATGGAACCTTGTTGTGCAAACCAAAAACCCAGTTTGAAGCCACCAAACCTTATCTTATTCAGATGGTCTACAAGTATGATACCGCATCCATAGGAGGCGATAAACCAAATGGTCATGAGCAGGATTAAATACTTAATGTTTTGTTTCCAATAAGCGCTTTTGTTGTCTTCGAACATATTGGGCGAGGTTTAGTTATGTTGATGAATGGCAACCACTAAGCTAAGAAATTTTGGAATGACCTCTGACAGCCCTCGTTTTTTTCTGCTAATCGCTGTAAAACCAATTTTTTTTACACTTTTTGAAAAATAAATCATTTTTTAAACCAAATTAAGT
>CAYMST010000319.1:0-5249 GCA_964393115.1 uncultured Roseivirgaceae bacterium
TAATAAGGTTAATGCTTCGTTATTTATTGTTTTCTTAATCATAGGTTTGGTCTTGTTTTTTGGATATAGTACGAGTCAATTCGATGAGTATGTATTACCAATAGCTTCTGAACATGGTGAAGCAACAGATAGTCTATTCTGGTGGACGATGGCAATTACGACGTTTGTTTTTATTCTTACACACGTTCTGTTATTCGCTTTTGCGTATAAATACCAGTTCAACAAGAAGAATACAGCTACTTTTTACGCGCACAACAACAAGTTAGAACTGCTGTGGACGGCCGTTCCAGCAGTTGTTTTGGTATTTTTAATCGGAAAGGGGCTTTTAACGTGGTGGGCCATTTTTGACGAGGCTCCACAAGAGGCAGAAGTGGTTGAAGTTTTTGGATTTCAATTTGCATGGGCAAGTCGTTATCCGGGCGCAGACAATCAACTTGGAAAGTATGATTATCAGTTAATTGACGATGATAATAAGCTCGGTGTAGATTTTGTGAATGATCCTAACTCAAGGGATGATTTTATGCCTAGAGAAATTCATATTCCAAAAGGTAAGCCGGTTTTATTTAAAATTAGAGCCAGAGATGTCATTCATAGTGTATACGTTCCACATTTTAGGCTGCAGATGAACGCGGTACCAGGACTCCCTACGCAGTTTTGGTTTGTGCCAACAAAGTCTACGGACGATATGAGGGTCGAGACAGGAAATAATGAATTCAATTATGAATTAGTGTGTAATAAAATTTGTGGTAAAGGTCACTTTGCTATGAAACACATTATAGTAGTCGATGAACCAGAGGATTTTGAAGAGTGGAAGAAGCAGCAAAAGCCTTGGCTGGAGAAAAATCCTGAATACCTAGCTAATATTTTAGGTGAGAATGATCTATTAGCTGTTAACAAATCACATTAAACAAGTTGTTTCTTATTCAAAATTGATATTATGTCTGTTTCAGAAGTAAGCGTATCAACTGTAGAAGAACATCACGAGGCTCATGACCATCATGAGCCTTCTTTCATCTACAAATATATTTTCAGCACCGATCATAAAATGATCGCGAAGCAGTTCCTTATTACAGGTATCTTTTGGGCGATAATCGGAGGTGGTCTTTCCATACTTTTTAGGTTGCAATTGGGTTTCCCTGATATGGAATTGGAGTTCCTTAGACCTTTATTAGGCAAGTGGTTGACTGAGACTGGAAAACTAGATAGTGAGTTCTACCTGGCCTTGGTTACCATGCACGGAACAATCATGGTTTTCTTTGTATTAACTGCTGGTTTAAGTGGGACTTTCTCAAACTTTTTGATTCCATTACAAATCGGAGCAAGAGATATGGCATCAGGTTTTATGAATATGTTGTCCTATTGGTTCTTCTTCTTATCTAGTGTTATTATGTTCATCTCATTATTTGTGAGTACTGGTCCTGCTAGTGCTGGATGGACTGTTTATCCTCCTTTAAGTGCGCTGCCTCAAGCCGTATCTGGATCGGGTCTGGGTATGACCTTATGGTTAGTGTCAATGGTATTTTTTATTGTTTCATCGTTGCTTGGAGGGGTTAACTACATCTCTACGGTAATCAACATGAGAACAGAGGGTATGACGTTATCTAGAATGCCTTTGACCATTTGGGCTTTCTTTTTAACGGCTATCATTGGTGTACTCTCATTCCCTGTTTTGTTTGCAGCAGCACTATTGTTAGTTTTTGATAGATCTTTTGGTACTTCCTTTTATTTATCTGACATCTATATAGGAGGTGAGGCTTTACCTAATCTTGGAGGATCACCAATATTATATCAACATTTATTTTGGTTCTTAGGCCATCCTGAAGTATACATCGTGTTATTGCCTGCATTAGGGTTGACGTCTGAGGTTATCTCTACTAATTCAAGGAAACCAATTTTTGGCTATCAAGCCATGATTCTATCTATGGTAGGTATTGGTATCTTATCATTTATTGTGTGGGCTCACCATATGTTCGTTACGGGTATGAATCCATTCTTGGGGACCATATTCACAATTCTAACATTAATTATTGCCGTACCTTCTGCGGTAAAAGTGTTTAATTACATGACGACGCTATGGAAGGGAAATATCGTATTCACACCAGGAATGTTATTTGCAATAGGCCTTGTGTCTTTCTTTATTTCAGGAGGTTTGACGGGGATATTCCTTGGTAACTCAGCAGTAGATATCAATTTACACGATACCTATTTTGTTGTAGCACACTTTCACTTGGTTATGGGAAGTGCATCTTTCTTCGGACTTTTAGCTGGTGTATACCACTGGTTCCCTAAGATGTATGGTAGAATGATGAACCAAACCTTAGGTTATATTCACTTTTGGTTAACATTTGTGGGAGTCTATATGGTATTCTTCCCATTGCATTATATTGGTATAGCGGGATTCCCTAGACGATATTATTCATTTACAAATTTCGATACGTTTAGTTCTTTTGGTGACTTGAATAGTTTCGTGAGTGTGGCGGCGGTGATAACGTTTGGAGCACAAGCGATATTTCTATATAATTTCTTTGTGAGCATCTTTAAGGGTAAGAAAGCCACGGAGAATCCATGGAAATCAAATACATTGGAGTGGACTACACCTATCAATCCGGGTCATGGTAACTGGATAGGAGCGATTCCTAAAGTGTTTAGGTGGCCTTATGATTATAGTAAACCTGGTTCTAAAGAAGATTATATCCCGCAAACGGTACCATTTTCCGATACACCAGAGTCTAACTTTGCAGGTGAGCAAGAGGCTGCTAAAGAAGAGAAATAATATTACAAGGCATATTGAAAGAGTACTTTCGATTTAGTCGGATTGTATGGATAACACTGCTTACCACGTATCTTTTGATAGCCGTAGGCGGTGTTGTCAGAAGTACTGGATCAGGAATGGGATGCCCGGATTGGCCTAAATGTTTCGGCAGTTATATTCCTCCGATTTCTGAAAATGATTTACCAGAGGGATATATAAAGATCTTTGCGGATAAGAGAATAAAAAAAACTGAGCGCTTAGCTGCGACGCTAAAGAAACTAGGTTTTGTTGAACTGGCAACTGATATAACGAGTGAGAATACATATAAGTCTCATCGGTTTAATGCATTCAATACTTGGGTTGAATATTTAAATAGATTGCTTGGTGCGGTTGTAGGATTGTTGGTTATGATATGCCTTATTAAAGCGATAAGGTCTAAAATTAGATATAACATTATACTTTCCACTGGCATTGTGATTTTGACAGGAATTCAAGGATGGATAGGTTCAATAGTTGTCAGTACCAATTTATTGCCTGGTATGATTACCGTTCACATGATAATTGCCCTCGTAATAATTGGTATGATGATTACTTTGTATAGTCATAATATCGATAATAGTAGTGTGCTTATAAAAGGTAACGCCAAAATTAAGTGGTTAGCCTTTGCTGGAGTCATCGCTTTTGGTCTTCAAATCATTCTTGGTACGCGAGTACGTGAAGGTGTAGACATGATGAAAGAAAACCTAGGTACAAATTGGAAACAAATAATCGAATTTAATTTAATCAACGGTTTTGTTTCGCATCGGTCGTTTTCATGGCTTTTGGTTTTTTTGGTAGTTATGTTAATATGGTTATTACGAAAAGAGGTGTCAAGTTCTAAATTAAGACTGATAAGCGTATTGATAGCTGTTATGACGGCAATGGAGGTTGGTTTTGGTGCATCTATGGCTTACTTCCAAATACCGGCGTTTTTGCAACCTTTACATTTGTTATTTGCATCAGTGATTTTCGGGATGTTTTATTATTTAATGTTAAATACTAAGAGTATTAAGAGCTATGGTTCCTAATTCTTCTGCTGGTAGCATAGATAGTGCGTTTAGTTTTTCGATGAAGTTTAGGGCTTATTATGAGTTGTGTAAGCCAAGGCTATCATTTTTAGTAGTTTTTTCGTCGGCAATAGGATACTTACTAGGATTTAGTGGTAGTCTTAGTTTGAACGATTTCATTCTATTTTGTGTAGGAGGTTTTTTATTTTCAGGTTGCTCAGTTATTGTAAATCAGATCTTAGAGGTACCTCAAGATACGGTAATGAATCGAACCGCTGGGAGGCCGCTTCCAAGTGGTAGAGTGACTAAAATCGAATCTGCCATTTTTGCAGTCGTACTTCTTATTCTAGGATCATTTATCATCTTATTTTCTACTAATATATTAACGGTTTGGGTCTCGTTAATATCTTCTTTATTGTATTGCTTTGCTTATACACCGATGAAACGTGTTGGGCCAATTGCTGTGCTCATAGGGGCCATTCCGGGTGCTCTACCCCCATTAATAGGTTGGGTGGGTGCTACTGGAGCTATTGATCATCATGCGTTGGTACTCTTTGGTATTCAATTCATTTGGCAATTCCCTCATTTTTGGGCTATTGCTTGGGTTGCTGACGAGGATTACAAGAAGGCGGGCTTTAAACTTTTGCCATCAAATGGGGGAAAAGACTTAAAAACTGCTTTCAATATCATGATTTATACGCTGTTTTTAATACCATGTGGTTTGTTACCAACGTATTTTGGGTTGAGTGGTATTAACGCAGGCATTGTAGCGGTGGTTTGTGGTATTCTGTTTTTGGCACAAACTTTTTCTCTTATGAAAGACGGTTCGAGGAAGTCGGCATTGAAAATAATGTTTGGCTCGTTTATTTATTTGCCAATAGTGCAAATAGCTTATTTACTAGACAAAATTTAAGATGAGTACGATAGCTGTACAAAAAGATAGAAGGATGTCTGGCGTACATCCAAAAAAGTTCAATTTATGGCTTTTTATGGTCTCTATTTTGATGTTTTTCGCCGCATTTACAAGTGCGTATTTGGTGAAAAGGGCCGAAGGAGACTGGTTAATTGTAAATCTTCCAAGTTTATTCTTAACGAATACCATTGTCGTAATCGTAAGTTCTTGTTTTGCACAATGGGCACTGTTTTCCGCAAGAAAGAATAATTTGTTAAATATAAAGGTTGGTTTAATCGCCTCTAGTTTTTTAGGAATTATATTCTTGGTAGGCCAGTGGATGGCATGGGGTGATTTAGTGGCGATGAATGTTACCTTTGTTGGAAATGTTGCGGGATCTTTCCTTTATGTAATCACCGGAGCACATGGTTTGCATATTATTAGTGGATTGATATTTTTGATGATCGTAATTGTCAAGACATTTAAATATCAGGTGCATTCTAAAAGTTTAACAACCATTGAGATGAGTGTTGCCTATTGGCATTTTCTCGGTGGACTT
>CAYMST010000320.1:0-5243 GCA_964393115.1 uncultured Roseivirgaceae bacterium
TGAATAGACTAATTTGGTACAGTCCTAATTACCATCTTTCGGGAAACAAGTGGATCACATACAAGATGGTTACAGGTAGTGTAACAACATCTCCTTTTCTGATAATTACTTGCAAACCAACTTATGGTATACGGTTATTAATGTACGTTTACCGAAAAACGTCAACAGCAAATGTTAAAAAAAATCAGTCGGTCGAAATAGAGAAATTAATTATTGAAAAAAGAATCTACGAACTCTAGCTTATTAAATACTTGTAGGTCTTCCATCTTCTCCCCTACACCTATATACTTCACAGGGATTTTGAATTGGTCAGAGATACCAATAACCACACCTCCCTTTGCGGTACCATCAAGTTTTGTAATGGCTAAAGAGCTTACCTCTGTGGCTTTTGTAAATTCTTTTGCTTGAATAAATGCGTTTTGTCCAGTAGAGCCATCGAGTACTAATAAGACTTCATGAGGAGCATCAGGAATATGCTTAGACATGACTCTTTTGATCTTGGTTAGTTCGTTCATGAGGTTCGTCTTGGTATGCAATCGTCCAGCGGTATCAATGATAATGATATCCGCATCTTGTTCTACTCCTTGCTTTACGGCATCGAAGGCCACCGATGCAGGATCTGTATTCATACCGTGCGACACAACGGGAACATCTACACGCTCTCCCCAAAGCTTCAGTTGATCTACAGCGGCAGCGCGAAAAGTATCCGCTGCACCAAGCACAACTTTATATCCTTTTTGCTTGAATTGGTTGGAGAGTTTACCAATAGTCGTGGTTTTACCCACACCGTTCACTCCTACGACCATCAACACATACGGCTTCTTATCTTTTGGCAGCACAAAATCATCAAACACCTCTGTTTCATTTTCGGCCAGCAAATTCGCAATCTCATCCTTGAGCATGCTGTTGAGCTCCGAAACACCAAAATACTTATCCTTGGCTACGCGTTCTTCTATCCTACCAATTACTTTCAAAGTAGTGTCAATCCCTACGTCAGAGGTAATTAAAATTTCCTCAAGGTTATCTAAGAACTCATCGTCTATGGAAGACTTTCCGACAACGGCTTTACTTAACTTATTGAAGAAGCTTGATTTTGACTTCTCTAAACCCTTGTCTAGTGATTCCTTTTTATCCTTCGAAAATATTCCAAGCTGTGCCATAATGATTAGTGATTTGTATAGAGGTGATAAGGTGTTCTGTGTTTGCAGGCTTGCACCTTGCGACGGGTACAAACACAAAAAGTCCCTGCAACGAGGGACCTTAATTTCTGTAAGATGACTTTATCTAGAGACTGACTTACTTGGAAGCCAATACGTCTTTCACCAAATCTTCGGTGACAATTTCTTCTCTAAAAGTGTAAGCACCTGTCTTTGGTGACTTAACAGCTTTAATCACTTTGGCGTATTTTACACCACCTTCTTTCTTCAGCGTTGCAACTACCTTCTTAGCCATGCTTATTTAATTTCTTTGTGTACTGTATATTTTTTAAGAATAGGATTATATTTTTTCAACTCCATTCTTTCAGGAGTATTTTTTCTATTCTTAGTGGTAATGTATCTAGAAGTACCCGGCTGCCCACTGTTTTTGTGCTCCGTGCACTCAAGAATTACTTGAACTCTGTTACCCTTCTTAGCCATCTTCTTATTTTTTTCCGGTTAATTCATTAAACCAAAACGTTGCCGTTTTGCCTTGCTTCTTTTAATACCGTAGTAATTCCTTTTTTGTTGATTGTTCTTAGCGCAGTGCTAGAAACTTTAAGTGTTATCCACTTATCTTCCTCAGGAATATAAAACCTTTTGGTATGTAGGTTTGGGTAAAACTTTCTTTTCGTTTTATTGTTCGCATGCGAAACGTTGTTCCCAACCCTCGGCCTCTTACCAGTTATCTGACAAACTCTAGACATTTTCCTTCACTTTTGAGAAACGGATTGCAAATCTCGTGATTTTATAATTAAAATCAACTTATTTCTAAAAAAGATCTGCGAGAAATTATTTCAACACTCAGTTTTTAATCCTATTCAATTGGCATCCGCTCAAAAGGCAGGTTTCGATCAAATAAATAACGGTATGTAATGTGTGTTTTCCCCACTTCACCACCGATTTGCTTTACCACGATGATCATCTTTCTGTTAAAATCACCAATCCAGTTCATTTCTAATACCGGATATCGACGGTAATCCTCTTGTACCATCTTAGCCGTCGCCATCACCAACGCACCGTCAAGTCCTTTACCTTGATGTGCGGGAACCACTCCAAACACTAAACCGAGCATTTTCTTATTGCTCTTTCTCCATCTATGCCATAGAAATTTCAGCTTACCAACAATATCAAGCTTACCATTTACGTATTTGAAGATTTGGTTTACCTCGGGAAGATTAACATAGAAAGCAACGGGTTCATTTTTATAGTAGGCGTACCAGATTATTTTCTCATCCATTATCGGTTTCATAGTCCTAAAGAGAGAGCGAACTTCTTTCACCGATAACTCGGCAGTTCCTTCTCGCTTGGCCCAAGCTTGATTATAGATCGTAGCAAAGTCTTGAACATATTTATCCAAATTGTTCTTTTTAACATGCTCGAAGTGGTAGTCAGGATCTTGATTGAGGATTTCCGACTTCTTATAAATACGTGGGTGAAAAGGATCAAAGGTATTTCTTATGAAAGTCAGTCCTTTGTAATACAGTTGAAAGCCATAGCTCTCAAAAAGACTTTGGTAATACGGTGGGTGATAGTTGCACTGATAATTAGGTTCAATATCGAAGCCGTCCACTAGGCAGCCCCACCAACGATCACGCTCGCCAAAGTTGATTGGGCCGTCCATGGCTTCCATCCCCTTCTCTTTGAGCCACCCTCTACAGGTATCAAACAGAAGATTAGCGGCTTCCTGATCATTGATACACTCAAAGAACCCCATGCCTCCTGTGGGCTGGTTTTCCTTGAACGCTGTTTTGTTATTGATAAATGCGGCCACCCTACCAATTATCTTTCCATTACGTTCTAATAACCAACGGACGCATTCACCATTCTCGAAATATTTGTTTTTTGCAGGGTCAAAAACCGCATCGATATCCTTATCAAGTGGTCTTATCCAGTTTGGATACTCCTTATATAGCTTGATGGCAACATTGATAAATTGCTTCTTGTGCTTACCGCTTTTTACTTCAACTATATTCATTATCTAGAAAGAAATAACAATTAAATCCAGCGAGCCAACGAAACGGTCGCTTACGCCCGCAACATTAGATAGAAAATTCTAAATCAGTTGACTTTAAGTTGGATTTCAAAGAATTTGCGGCTTAATCTCAGGTTTATCATAGGCCTAATTATATTGAAATGAAGTATAAGTTATTTGGAAATAGCGGATTAAGAGTATCCGAAATATCACTCGGAACCATGACATTCGGAACAGAATGGGGCTGGGGTGCTGATGAAGAGACCAGTAAAGAAATATTCGATGCCTACGCAGAAGCCGGTGGCAATTTTATTGATACGGCAAACCGATACACTGAAGGAAGTTCAGAAAAAATGGTTGGGGATTTCATTCGTGAAGACCGTGATCATTTTGTTCTAGCTACAAAATACTCTCTTTTTGACCGTCAGAATGACTTAAACTTCTCTGGCAACCATCGTAAAAACCTTTTCCGGTCGGTGAACGAAAGTCTAAGAAGGATGGAAACCGAGTATATTGATATCCTATGGTTACATGCGTGGGATTTCACAACTCCTGTTCAGGAAGTTATGCGCGCCATGGAGGATTTGATCAGAATGGGAGTCGTGCATTATATCGGCATCTCGGATACCCCTGCCTGGATTGTTTCACAAGCCAACACACTGGCTGACCTAAAAGGTTGGACCTCTTTTGCAGGATTACAGATAGAATACAACTTAATAGAGCGTTCTGCCGAGCGCGACCTTATCCCAATGTCCAAGGCATTTAATATGGCCGTTACTCCATGGGCTCCTCTAGCGGGAGGGGCACTAACCGGTAAGTATCTTCAAAAAAACGATGATGGCCGCATCAAAGAAGAGAGCGATCGCCGAAACGATAGAAGTAACCGTATTGCTCAAAAAGTAGTTGAGGTCGCAAATGATATTGGAGCTACTCCAGCACAAGTAGCCCTTAAATGGACCATGCAAAAAGATTTTCTGAGTATCCCTATTGTTGGAGCGAGAAAGACCAAGCAAATTCAAGATAGTTTAAAGGCGCTGGACATCACTATTCCAGAAAAACACATGGAAGCTTTGAATAAGGTGAGTAAAGTAAGACTTGGGTTTCCTCACGAGTTTCTCAATAGCCCTGGTGTAAAAAGCGTCTCTTTTGGTGATGCTTATGACCGCTTAGACAATCCTAATGACCTATTGAGAGCTAAGTAAAACATCAACCGGACAACTCACATGGATTTAAATTTATTTCTCAACGCCCTTGATGAAACACTTTTCGAAGATGAGTATCCTTACAGAGGGTTCTATCATGCTATTGACCACAACAGGGCGGGGTTCATCGATTATAAAGGTTTTGACATCGCACTTATCGGACTTGAAGAATACCGAAGTTCAGGACTTGATGAGACGGAAGGCATTGAGGAATCAGCTAATGAGGTTCGTAAAAAGCTTTACGCGCTCTCAAAGGGACCTGCTAGGTATAAAGTCCTTGACCTGGGCAACTTGAGAAATGGACCTACGGTTGAAGAAACTTGCTTGCGGTTAAAAGAAGTGTGTCACTTTCTTATGGAGCATGAAGTGCTCCCGATCCTTATTGGCGGTGGACATGCCATGGATTTCGGACAACTGATGAGTTATGAAGAGAGTAACAAGCAAGTCTCCATGCTCAATATCGACGCCTATTTTGACATGAAGAAAAATGGTGATTTAACGGATGAATCCCACATTGACTTAATTTTAAGTGAGGGTACCGACATCCTATTCAACTATCAACAGCTGGCTTTTCAATCTTACTTAGTGGAGTCGAATGACTTTGCGGTTATTGAAAAGCTCAGGTTCAATGCGATGCGACTGGGCAAAATCCGTGAAAATATTCACAGCATAGAACCGCTAATTCGTGAAAGCGATATGATCAGCTTTGACATCGCCGCGATACAGCGTCATTATTGTCAAGCAGGAATTGGTTCGTTAGTATTTGGGTTGACAGGGGAGGAGGCTTGTCAGATTTCCTGGTATGCTGGTCAAAATGAAAAACTAAGCTCAGCAGGATTTTATGGCTATAACTGCCTAGAAGATGACAAG
>CAYMST010000321.1:0-5213 GCA_964393115.1 uncultured Roseivirgaceae bacterium
CTGATAGATTCAGCTGGCTTTCTTAACTTGAAATAAAAACGTTTATAATTTCTCTTTAATCTTGGCAGCTTTACCTTTCAAGTTTCTCAAATAGTAGATTCTAGCTCTTCTTACTTTACCTCTTCTCACCAAATCGATTTTTTCGATTCTTGGTGAAAGTATTGGGAAGATTCGCTCTACACTGATTCCACTTGATACTTTTCTAACTGTGAATGTCTCACCGTTGCTACCTTTATTTTTTCTTTGAATTACAACACCTTGAAACTGCTGAATTCTCTCTTTATTTCCTTCTTTGATTTTTACGTGCACGTTGATCGTGTCACCTGAGTTAAAATCAGGAAATTTATTTTTTGCTTCTGTACTTTCTTGCTCTATAAGCTCTAATAATTCGCTCATGACACTATCCGTTTACCCTCCTTCAAAAAACAGTCCGCAAATATATGTATAGTTTTGTCTTTAAGGAAAGATTATGTTAAAATTCTAGAATAATAATTGAGGCTGATCTTATTAGTAGGTTGGTTGAGCGTAAACTTGTCATGACTGGTATATCAGTAACCAAGGAAGGTTTTCGTCTTTATATATCAGGATTCTTAAGTTGCTTTTTTTCGTGTACTGGTGATGCCAATATAAACGCAATTACCCGTCCACACTGAAGTTATCATCACAAAGGCATTTGGTGCCACTGCCCTATGAACCATCCTAATGGTTGGGGAAATCTATGTTTCCATTTGGTCAGGTGTTTTTAGGAGGTACTAATTTTTACTTTATCAATTGCTTCAAGAGGTGTTGGTATCACGTTGCTTTGGCTAATTCTATTGGGTTTTGATTCAGAATTCCCGAAAGCAAGTCGTACATTTCTAGGCTATATCCCTTTAATTCAAATGGCTTCTCAAAAAACACTTCGACTGCACAAGCAAAAAACTCATAACTATTGGTGCCTGCATAAGCGCGAAGAATACTTTCCCCTGTTTTGGCCTTTTCCATTTCTGTTTTCGCGATTTTTTCCCACTTTCGAAGTGCAGGCCTGTGTAGAAACCCCCATTCACCATTCCAAATCCCGTTTTCTATGTGTAGGGCATGAGCCATCTCATGGAGGCCGAGGTTTATGCCATCAGATTTATCAAGGTAACCGTCGACGAAATATTTCCAACTCAGTACTATTAGCCCTCGCCTTGGGTTTACCTCACCTTTATGATAGTTGTGGCTTATTTTACTGTAGTAGGTGTCCCCAAAAATGAGAATGCTATGAAAGTTTTTCAGGAAGACTTTTGGAAGGCCAAAAGTGATTTGAACCGCAGATGCTGCGACTAACACCTTCATTTCTTCCGTAACATAATCAACACCTCTACCTCTGGCAATAAACTTCTTAAGGTGAATAAAATATTGTACCCGTTTTTCGAAGAGTTTCTTGGACTTGGCAGGTAGTTGGTTATAAAATGTAAAGTGTTTTTTAAGTATTCCCCTGTAATGAGGACGTATTGGGGGTAAAGAATATGGATTGTAAATCCCCATATTCACCTTACCAGTTGATGCTACAACTAGCGTAAGTACTAAACAGATACCAAAGAAGATCATAATTCAGCAGTTCACAATTTGAAATACAAAGGTAATTCTTTTTGGAAATAGGTTTCCGATTGTGAACTGCTGGTGCTTATCTATAACTCTCTAAGCAAATTGTTAATAGAAACTAAGCTCTCAATTTTTGCTCTAAGCCCGCTTATCGAGACTCTTTCTTGCTCCATAGAGTCTCTATGTCGGATAGTTACTGTGTTGTCTTGCAACGAATCATAGTCGACCGTGATACAAAACGGTGTGCCGATGGCATCTTGCCTTCTGTAGCGTCTACCAATGGCATCCTTAGCATCATACTGAACATTGAAATCAAATTTCAGTTCGTTGATGATTTCATGTGCTTTTTCTGGCAGACCGTCTTTATTATTCAACGGAAGTATCGCCGCCTTAACTGGTGCCAATGCAGGTGGTATCGCCAATAGTACGCGCTCGCTACCATCTTCAAGCTTTTCTTCTTTATACGAATTCGAAAGAACAGCTAATACTGTTCGATCCAGTCCAATAGATGTTTCGATTACATAAGGAACGTAACTTGCATTGTCTTCTGGATCGAAAAACTGCAATTTTTTTCCAGAATGCTCCTCATGAGCCTTTAAATCAAAGTCTGTTCGTGAGTGAATACCTTCAAGTTCCTTGAATCCCATTGGGAAGTTGAACTCAATATCACATGCAGCATTTGCATAATGAGCCAAATTTAGGTGGTCATGATAGCGATAATTATCCTCACCCATCCCCAGAGCTTTATGCCATGCCAGTCTTTTTTCTTTCCATTTTTCATACCACTCAAGTTCGGTCCCTGGTTTTACAAAAAACTGCATTTCCATCTGCTCGAACTCCCGCATCCGAAAGATGAACTGACGAGCAATAATTTCGTTACGAAAAGCCTTCCCGATTTGAGCGATACCAAATGGAAGCCTCATTCGTCCTGTCTTTTGTACATTGAGGTAATTGACAAAAATCCCCTGAGCAGTCTCAGGGCGCAAATATATCTTACTAGCTCCTTCTGCTAGTGAACCAAGCTCGGTGGAAAACATGAGGTTGAATTGGCGCACATCTGTCCAGTTACGCGATCCAGAAACTGGATCTGCAATCTCAAGATCGATAATGATCTGCTTCATCTCCTCGAGGTCGCCTTCGTCCATGGCAACCTTTAGCCGAGCATTAATTTTATCAATTTTCTCCTGATTATCCAGAACACGTTTATTCGTTGCTCTGAATTGAGTTTCGTCAAAAGAATCACCAAATTTTTTAGCAGCCTTAGTGACCTCCTTATTTATCTTGGATTCTATTTTGGCAATGAAATCTTCGATTAGGTTATCTGCACGATACCTTTTTTTGGAATCCTTGTTGTCGATCATTGGATCGTTAAAGGCATCGACATGGCCAGAAGCTTTCCAAGTAGTAGGGTGCATGAAAATTGCAGCATCAATCCCGACAATATTCTCATGCATTTGCACCATGGCTTTCCACCAATAGGTCTTGATATTGTTTTTTAGTTCCGAACCATACTGCCCATAGTCGTATGTAGCTGAAAGTCCATCGTAAATTTCGCTGGATGGAAAAATATACCCATACTCCTTGGTATGAGATATTACTTTTTTAAGCAGGTTATCTTCTTGCGCCATAATCCCGCAAATATATGATTCGACGAGAGAACGCCCTATTTATTTAACCTTCAAACTTTAACATTAGCTCATCAAGGCTCTCATTAGATCCGACGAACGTGACAATATCATAAGTACGTAGTCTGGTATACCCATGAGAAATAATCATTTGACCTCCCCTACGAATAGATAAGATAATCACATCGGTAGGTAGACGTAAATCTCGAAGGGCAATGCCGTGAATGTCGCGGTTGAGAATTTCTATATCTCGAGTGTCCTGCCCCTCTTCCATGCCAAGAAGTAATGAAGTGGCCTGTGGAGACCTGACAAAGTGCTCTAGCAGACTTACAATTGCCATCGAAGGGTAAATTAGCTTCGCTCCAAGTTTTACGAAATGCTTGGAGTTGTAGTGCTCATTGAGACGTACGATCATATCCTCAATACCATAAGCCTGATAGCATATCTCACATATTTCTAGGTTTTCGCGGTCTGAAAGCATACCGACGACTACTTCCGTTTTTTCTGCAGACAGCTTATCAAATTCTTTTTTGCTCAAACCAGTGATATGAATAACTTCTACGTCATCAGGTGATTTAAATGTCTCTTCCTTTAATAAGGTCGCTATTTTCACCTGCCACTTTCTTTTTTGTAATTGTCTGGCCAAGGCTAAGGCTTGACTTTCATACCCGAATATGATGACATCACGAATACCGTCGAAATCAGAAGACCCCTTTGTTCTATTCTCGCCTACTTTATCAAGCGCATATTTAAACAATGGTGGACCAATAAACTGATTGATGACGATCATGGCAATTACAGATGTGGCAAACTGGTCACCCCAGGAAGGGAATTCGTTGGCAATCAAGGTCGCTAGACCAAGGGCTACCCCTGCTTGGGTTAGATATGGCATCCATCCTACATGATTGTATTTCATGGGGTCTCGAGCTAAAAACCCTCCCGTGTAAGCGCCCAGAATTATGGTAAATAGCCTAATGGTAAAAAGTAGTAACGCCACAGGCCACACATCCAAGAGTATGTCAATGGACATAGAAGCACCGGTTAGCGTGAAGAAAGCTACATAAATGGTTGAGCCCGACTCTTCGATTAATTTAAGAAACTCATTTCGGAACTTGGAGTAATTGGTCACGTAAAAACTTGCTATTATACAAGTGAGAAGAGGCTCTAAAACAACTTTGTGTCCCAAATGTATAGTGCTGATATCCTTGATATAATGACTTAGTAGGTACGAGGAAAAACCAGCCCCAAGCACAAGAATTAGCTTAAGTGTGGTATCCATTTTGAAAGACAAGAAAATATTTATGATCCCACCAAGTATAAAACCAAGTCCTACCGAGACGGTGATTTCTCCCAGAATAAAAACTATGGTAAGCAAATCAAACTTCTCCCCATCAATAAGTACCTCCGCAAAGGATAAGTTAATAGCGAAGAGCATAATAACCAGAAAGTCCTTTACCACTGTAACACCCATTACGGTTTGGGTAAATGGACCTTTTGCTCTGACTTCATTAATCACAGCTATTGCCGAAGCGGGAGATCGGGCTACGAAAACTGTTCCCATGAGTATCGATACGGAAAGCCTTTCGCCAAAATTTAGTCCATGCATAAAAGGGATCCAATTTGCACAAATGGCCACCAGAATGCTTCCAAGGAAAAAGGTGATAAATAGTTGTCCGAAAGTGTTCCACTTGATGCTGTTTACCCTACTACGTAACTCTCTTAAGTATAACTCGGAACCTGCGGCAAAGGCTATAAATGCTAGCGCGATTTCATTAATATAATTTAGCTTATGCTTTGACACCTCCGGTATCAATCCAAAAACATAAGGTCCAGCTAATATTCCGGCCACTACCAACCCTGTGATGAGAGGCAACTTTATTTGCTGGAATTTTTTGGCAATCTGATTAGCCGAAATGGCTATTACCAAAAAACCACCCAAAAGCACTAGCTCTTCATGAGAAACCTCCAATAACTCTTTCAAACAGTCAAATTTTATATTCTATTTTTAAAATTAATTCG
>CAYMST010000322.1:0-5173 GCA_964393115.1 uncultured Roseivirgaceae bacterium
CTGCGCCAGGAAATTGACGTTATGAAATCTAAAATAAAAGCAATAGAAAAAAGTTCTTTATGAAAAAGGCACTCGTACTTATCTCTTTGATTTCTATACTTAGTGGGTGTCAAAAGAGTGACCCTTACGAAGGGTCGAGCTATGAAGAAATATGTGAAGACTTTGACAAGTACGCCATCGAACAAAAGCAACTTCTCGATCAGATCAGAGCAAAATACCACGATGACAGAGATTTCATCACCCGATTTAATCAGGAACAGATCAGTTGGATTCAGTACCAGGACAAAAGGTTAAGAGCCCTCTATACTAAAGACTGGGATTTACACTATAGAAAGGAGTACGGAAAAGAGGTCTTTAATGGATGCAAGTGTAAGGAGCTAATAAAACTATCAAAGATCCGAAATGATGACCTTAAAGTCTATCTCAATGGACCCTCAGCAGAACAGCTTGAGTGTCCGATACAAGGAACAAATAAAAAAGGGGCTTAAAGGCCCCCTTTTTTTGATCTATCTACTTTAACTAGAAAGAATAATTAATTCCTAAGCCAAATGACGTCCCCGGGCTAAATCTTTGAAACAGCTCACGTGATCCAGTGTCCTCCTGGCTTGAGAACGCCCTCTTATAAAACTGCTCTAAATTATCATTGAGGATATTCGAAACACTCAATGTAAAAGCCCATTGCTGGTCCGTACCAAAAGACTTATTGAGATTGAAATTCAAGCTGTGGAAAGACTCAGCAAAAACATCAGGCTCAATTTGCCCCCCTACAATCGCCAATGTTTCTCCTTTTACATTGTAAAACAACCCTGCATCTAGCCCCCTATCAAAATCATTATAGGAGATGCCCGCATTGATTATCCATGGAGCCTGCCCCGCCATGTTTCTAGTGTCTTCTATTTCTTCACCGGTTCTTGCATTATCCTGTCTGTTACCAAGCTCCTCGTCAGACATTTCAATAACAGACTCAACGATCGTTATATTACCATTTATACTCCATTCCGGACCAATGAAGTCAAGTGCTTTTCTTACTTCAAGCTCCACCCCGTAGACCTGACCATCCCCAACGTTTCTTGGTTGATATTCATAGTTGGTAAGCTGTGCTCCGATCCTCACCAATTCTATCGGGTTCGCAAAAGATTTGTAAAAACCTGAAATGGAATACGTCTGACCTCTGTCCTGGAACAACTCCCATCTTATGTCAAAGTTGTCAATAAATGTTTCTTCCAAATTTCCGTCCCAAGAACCAATGGAGAAAAGGCCCCCATTAAAAATCCTATTGGAAACGGGATCTAAGATATTGGCAAATGAAAGTTCTTTAAAAGACGGCCTTGCTATCGTTCTTGAATAGGAAACCCTTAAGTTCTGCCTGTCACTAACAGCATAGATTAGGTTTAATGAAGGGAAGAAATCTAATGCATCGAGTACCTTATCTCCTTCCAATACTCTTCCTTGATCATTGTCCGGATCATCATCGGCCGCAAACTGTCGCACCTCTTCAATAGCTTCATCAGCTGTAGCTCCGTCAGAAATTCTATTTCTTATGTAGTTTGCTGCAATCTGATCCCTTCCTGAATGTCGTTGTACGAAATTCTCCGCTCTAACTCCAATGATTGATTTTAACTTATCAGAAAATGAAAATTCAGCTGAAATGTACCCTGCAGTATTGTTAATATCAGAATTGTACTCATTAGAGTTCGGATCAGAAAAATCAGATACCAGAAATAATGGACCATTTGGGTAAATGTTTTCAGTTGTCCACACCTCAGATGCATCGCCGGACCAGGTAATGTTCGTGTCAAAGTTTGCGTCATACTTGAGAATCAAATAGTCTCTTTCCTTAAAGGTGTGACCAAACCCAAACTTAATTTTGGCTTCCCTTCCCATGAAGGAGGTTTGGTTCGTAACATCGACTTTTGCTCCTAAATTACGTTCTTCCAGCTCTCTCCAAAGCCTTGCTGGCAAACCGGCTGCCCCTTGTGAAAACCTCAAAACCACGGGATTCCCAACTTCGGTGAAGGCTGTTTTCCTGATATCGGGATCTTCCTGAGCGGACCAAGTTGAAGACCCTCTCCAGTCAATAATCCACTTACCTTCCTTCAGGTGATGTTCTCCATTCAGAAATGCGTTGGCAATTGACCGTTCGTTGTACTCCAGGTTATCTGAATTAGCTATATACCCTGATTTCCCAACAGTCCCTTCGTCATCGTCCAATAAATCAAATTGGCCGGCTCTGCTCACACCATTTTGAAGCTTAAGGAATGTCAGCCTATATTTTGAGTTGTTGGTTTTGTAAGCTAACCCTGCAAGACCTCCCAAAAGAATATTACTTTCTGCCAGAGTTCCCTGCGATGTAAACGCGTCTTGAAATTCCAGTATGCTGGGTTCAGATGCATGATTTTGATATTCACCAAAGAAGGCGTCATCGTACAAGGTCGTAGTGCTTTTATAATTGCCTGTAAACAGATATCCAAGCGAATGACCGTTAGACAATTCGATTTGGTTTGCAAAAGTTAATCCCAAACTGTAATTCAAAAAGCTTGTTTCATTCTCAGCACCAAGGGTTGGGTTAAACTGGCTAACAAAATCAAAAACTTCCTGATCTGATTCTGGCGTGCGATTGAAAATAACCGGAGCGGGTCTGGGTAATGTGGTTGATAGTGCATTAGAAGGCAAATCCCGGGTTCCATTATCAAAGCCTAACCAATCAGTACCGCTTCCTTCATAATCCAGATAATCGCTATTGAAATGCATAGATGGATTAAAGTCTATTCCGAAGGAAGCACTTAATACCTTTTGATCGGGAAAATCTTTTGTTTCAATATTTACGATACCCCCTGTAAAGTCCGCCGGAAGCTCAGGCGTAAACGTCTTGAGGATTACCATGTTATCAATCAAATTAGTGGGAAACACATCAATTTGAATACTGTTTCTATCCGGATCAAGTCCCGGAATATCCATGCCGTTCAAAGTCGTTTTTGTATATCTGTCACCAAGACCTCTCACATACACATACTTTCCGCCTTCCACAGAGACTCCAGTGACTCGTTTTGCTGCCTCACCTGCATTGCTATCACCTATTTTTCTGAAGCTTTCAGAAGAAATACCATCTATTACATTCACAGATTTTCTCTTGACCGTCAGTAATGCTGATTCCGTTTGTCGGATTACCTCAGCTGTAACCACCACTTCTTCAAGTAACTCTACATCTTCCTGTAGTCTGATTTGATCTATGACCGTGACATCACCAGCCTCTACAGTTAGGCCACTAATGGTTACCGTTTGAAAAGAAACGAACGAAGCCTGCAGATCATAGGTGCCTGCTGGTGCACTAATGCTAAATTTTCCGTCAAAATCTGTGATGGCCCCGTTTGTTGTCCCCTTTATTTGGACGGTTACTCCGAAAAGAGGCTCTCCATTTGAATCTTCAATTACCGTCCCTCTTATTGTACCATTCTGAGCACTCACACCTGCGGCGAGTAATGATGTGATTGCTAGAATTAAATACTTAAATTTTGTCATTATCTTCTGAAAGTTAGTTTGCAGTGAAAACACAAAAAACCCACTGACTCAACAGTGGGTTTTTTGATAAAAATCTTTGTTTATTAGAGCCCAAGATCAGTAAGAGCCCCTGAGTTTCCAGCCCATGTCCAGGCAAAATCAGCAGCAGAAGGCCCAACAGTCTTCGATCCTACTGCAACATTGAAAGTAAGTGCGTTTTCTGCACCGGCAAAGAAAGTACCAGCCTCAGCCAAATCAGTTTCCCAACCGGTATTCGTTCCCGTTCCGTCTCCGCCGAAAGTTTCAATATCACCAGCCGTGATTCCGAAGAAGTACGTATTGCTAATGCCAGCATTGGTAGCGTCATCCCAATCAACGATGTGATCAATATCGCCACCACCGTATACTACACCTTCAGAGAATTGGTGTGTACCTCTGTTTAAAGTTCCTTCAGGACCATCCAGCTCAAACGCAGATCCGCCAATTGGGGTAACAATGATGTAGTCAGTAACGCTACCGATCCAATCCTGATCAGTATCCATTGAATCATCATTTGAGTTCCAGATTAGTGCTCCATCAACGGAAACACTTCCTCCAAAGAACTCGATTCCATCATCAGCGTTAGCAACAACCTCTACATTGCTGATAGAAGTACCTGTTCCTACTCCACCAAGAGTTAATCCGTTGATCTCGTTTCCAGCTCCGATGTTAGTACCACCATGTCTGATGGAGATGTATGCAATATCACCTGAATCGTCCGCATCGTCAGTTCCTCCATAGAGACCATTTGAATCTGAGGTAGGGATGCCTTCAATTTGGGCTTCCGTAACATCTTCGTCATTGTCGTTAGACGCAGAGATTTGAGCATTACCAAGTACGATTACCCCACCCCAAAGACCAGTGGTCGTAGCAGCGGTAGTACTCGCATAGTTTCCAGCAGCAATATCTGAAGGATCGATAGGATCAAGTACTGAAGTGAAGATGATAGGAAGTGCAGCAGTACCAACCGCGTCTAATGTGCCACCTCTTGCTACTAGAAGAGCAGTTGCAGCAGCAGCCTGACCTTCGTTACCTTTAATGACAGTTCCTGGCTCAATAGTAAGTGTTACATCGGCAAGAACAGTTACTCTCGTATCAAGCTGGTAAATATTATCGGCAGTCCATGTAGTATTTTCTTCGATATCACCCCTGACAAGCACAACTGGAGTTGTAGTAATCGTTACAACAGCGGTTGCGTCATCAGAATTTCCCTCGACATCAGTAACAGTCAAAGTAACAGTTGCAGATCCAGCTGAAGCGCCCGCAGTATAAGTTACAGTGATTGTACCGCTTGTTGCATCGGCAGTACCATCGGTAGTTACTGAAGCAGATCCTTCTGAAGCCGTAACACTAGAAGAAGCAAATCCAGCGGCCGCAGTATAAGCAAAATCGATAGTTACCGACTCCTCCACTTGTACAGTTGAAGAAGAAGGGTTAGTTACGCTTGGTGCATCTAATGAAGTCGTATCATCGTCGCCACAAGAAACCATAACAAGGGATCCTGCGATAAGCGTAGCAAAAGCTAATAGTTTTTTCATTTCGTTTTTACGATAGATTAAATAGATAGATCAATTAATTATCGCAAATGTGAAAGGCTAATGTTAACTGGCTTGACTATGCCTGTTACGATTCGATT
>CAYMST010000323.1:0-5103 GCA_964393115.1 uncultured Roseivirgaceae bacterium
CCATTTCAAACATAGGCAAAAAGCTGAAATTCGCAATAGGAGCAATTAAGATTTAAAGGTATATATTTGTAAAGGTCCCGTTTCTTGTATTCGGGACTAATTTTTTTGAGTGAGCAAAATCAAAATATAACCAAAAATGGGTAAAGTAATTGCAATTGCGAACCAAAAGGGTGGAGTTGGAAAAACTACTACCTCTATCAATCTTGGAGCTAGTCTCGCAGCTTTAGAGTATAAAACACTAGTGGTAGATGCCGATCCTCAGGCGAATGCTACATCAGGTGTAGGGCTAAACCCAAAAGAGGTAGAAAATAGTATTTATGAATGTATGGTCGATAATATCGACCCTAGAGAGTGTCTTGTTGAGACAGATATAAATTACTTACACCTAATCCCTTCTCACATCGACTTGGTTGGTGCAGAGGTTGAAATGGTGAGTATAGACGCGAGAGAAACCCGGATGATTGAAGCCCTCAAGGACATCCGAGAAGATTATGATTTCATTATTATCGACTGTTCTCCTTCTCTTGGTTTAATTACGGTGAATGCGTTAACAGCTTCTGACTCGGTAATTATTCCAGTCCAATGCGAATATTTCGCACTAGAGGGACTTGGTAAGTTGTTAAGTACCATTAAGATTATTCAAACACGACTAAATCCTGATTTAGAAATTGAGGGTATACTTCTAACGATGTATGACAACCGTCTACGTCTATCTAACCAAGTGGTGGAAGAAGTCAACTCGCACTTCAAATCGATGATGTTTGAAACACTCATCCCAAGAAATGTAAAGCTAAGTGAATCACCAAGTTTTGGGGTTCCAGCGATAGCGCATGACGCAGAAAGTAAAGGAGCCGTCAGCTATTTAAACTTGGCAAATGAAATCCTCAGAAAGAACGGCATGATAGCCGAAGAGGAAGTCGAATAATATAGCAGAAGTAAAAGAAAGTGGCAAAGAGAAAAAGTGCATTAGGAAGAGGATTAGGAGCTCTATTAGATGATTCGCCATCAGATGTTGGTGCACCTAAGAAAGTAAGTGGACAAGGGGCTTCTCCGAAAGGAGGAATCGCAGAAATTGACATTGACAAAGTAGAAGTAAACCCTTTTCAACCTAGAAAAGACTTTGATCAAGATGCGCTTTTAGAATTAGCTGAATCTATAAAGGTTCAAGGTATCATTCAGCCGATTACTGTCCGCCAGTTAAATGACAATGCTTATCAACTAATATCAGGAGAACGAAGGTTGCAAGCATCGAAACTTGCTGATCTTAAACGAATCCCTGCTTATATCCGTAAGGCCGATGACCAACAAATGTTGGAAATGGCGCTTATCGAAAATATACAGCGCGAAAACCTCAATTCCATTGAAATCGCACTTAGTTATCAGCGATTAATGGATGAGTGTAAGCTCAAACTAGAAGAGCTCGGTGACCGTGTTGGAAAAAAGAGGTCAACAGTAAATAACTACTTGAGACTGTTAAAACTTCCTCCTACTATTCAGATAGCATTAAGAGACGGTCAGCTTTCTATGGGCCATGCCCGTGCGCTTATCAGTATTGAAAATGTAGATCAGCAACTGGCTATTTTCAATAAGATTATATCTGACGAACTATCAGTTAGGAAGGTGGAAGAGCTAGTTCGCAAATCTGTTTATGGAGATGAAGGTCAAAAAGAAAAAAGCAAAGAAGCGATTGAAATGAGCTATGAGATGAAGGAGCTCCAAGATCGCCTGTCCTCTCATTTTGGCACGAAAATAAAGGTATCCATGGCCTCTGGAGATAAAGGTGAAATCCGAATCCCATATTTGGATACAGATGACTTGAATAGAATACTAGATATTTTAGCTGTTTGACAACACAATAAAGAACCACACAAGTGGTTCTATCATTAGTTTTTTCAAAAAGTAATGCAATTTGTGGTTAGCGATTCCAAGTGTTTTTTTAAAAGGATAAGCATGCTCTTCACTGGAAATCAGTGTTCGAGGCATTGCCTTGCCTTGTCGTTCTGCATGATCTTGTTGACACTTACTATGTCGCTTCCTACGATAGCCCAAAGTGAGGATCATTTAAATGTGAATGACACCATTATATTCATTGACGATGCCGTAGATACGTTAAGTAATCTTTTGGAGTTGGATAATGAATATGAGCTTAACATTTTCAAAAGACCCAAAAAGTTGGATCCAAAAAGGGCAGCCATGTTATCTGCCGTTTTTCCGGGTCTAGGTCAAGTCTATAATCGCCAAGCTTGGAAGCTACCAATTGTCTATGGTGGAGCACTTCTTGTGGGTATCGTAATTGATTATAACAATAGATTTTATCAGATATTTCGTAATGAAGCGCAAGCAGTAGCGCTATTTGGTGAAGGAAGCGGAAGATTGGGCATATCATCTACTAATATTCAACGCTTTCAAGAGAATTACCGAAGAGATCGTGATTTTTCCATCATACTTGGATGTGCGTTTTACGCGTTACAAATAATTGATGCACATGTATCGGCGCACCTCAAAGAGTTTGACATTTCCGATGACTTGTCCATGTCGGTTCACCCTACTCTTCAGAAAACACCGGGTACCAGTCCTTTTCGAGGACATTCCTTGGGACTTTCACTATCTTTTGCCCTGAAATAAACCTCAAACTACTTCGGGGAACGTATCTTAATCCATATCTTGCGTAGATTTTTTAATCTAAGATAGATTATTATCACATTATCAAATAGGAAGTCATGAAGATAGCGTTGATTGGATATGGCAAAATGGGTAAAACCATTGAACAAATTGCCATCGAGAGAGGAAATGAAATCTCTTATAAAATAGATGTGACCAATAAGGAGGACTTAAAGCGAATAAGTCCTGAAAATACAGACGTTGCCATTGAGTTTACGCGACCAGATTCTGCATTTGAAAATATCCAAACCCTGATCAACCAAAATGTGAAAGTTATTTCTGGAACTACCGGTTGGTTAGAAAAATATACGGAAATAGAGGGATTAGTGAAAGCCATAGACGGTACTTTTCTGTATGCCTCTAACTTTAGTTTGGGAGTTAACTTATTCTTTAAGTTAAACGAGCAGCTAGCTAAAATGATGGTCGGCAGAAGCTATAAACCGAGTATGGAAGAAATCCATCATACTCAGAAGTTAGATGCTCCAAGCGGTACGGCTATTACACTAGCTGAAGGAGTCATCAAAAACACTCCTGGTGTCAAAAGCTGGGTCAATGAAGCCAGCAAAAACCCAGATAGTCTAGGGATTATCTCATTAAGAGAAGATGAAGTACCAGGGACGCATACGGTTACTTATGACTCGGAGATAGACTCCATTGAAATAAAACACACCGCTCATACCAGAAAGGGATTTGCGCTGGGTGCAGTATTAGTGGCTGAGTGGATCAGCGACAAAAAGGGTGTCTTGTCGATGTCTGACTTTTTTGGATTTTAAAATAAATTTGGCGTTCAATCCCTCTACCCATTTGATTTAATTACTCAGATAATCGTTTTGATACCCTTTAAAAATGGTTTTCAAGTTGGTATTGGGAGTGTTCAAATAGACATACAATGTTCTTCATTACGTTGAAGAGTTGATAAAAACCTTAATTGAAAAACGATGACCGAATTATCGATAGGTACCTTCTTCATATATTTATTACCCATAATTGTAATAAAATGTGTTGCTTACTATAAGATTTTTGAAAAATGCGGTGTTCCCGGCTGGAAGGCCCTCATCCCGATATATAACCTTCTTGAGGTTCAAAAGATAACTGGGAAACCCAGTTGGTGGATAGCAATGATAATTGTCCCGGTGGTCAACATATTCATGCTATTTTCAATTTATATTGATCTTGTTAAATGTTTTGACCAAAGAAAGTATTACCAGCATTTAGCTGCTCTCCTACTTTACCCTATATATATCTTATACTTTGCTTTTAACCCTAAGTTCGCTTATATAGGTACGGTAGAAGAGTTGCCAAAACTGAAAAAGACAGTATTTGAGGAATGGATGGAGGCTATCGTCTTTGCTGTATTCGCGGCTACATTCATCCGCTGGATATTCTTAGAGGCCTTTGTAATCCCTACTCCGTCAATGGAGAACTCTTTGCTGGTTGGGGATTTCCTGTTCGTAAGCAAAGCAGCTTATGGCCCTAGAACTCCAAAGACACCTCTTCAGGTTCCATTGACGCATGCTACGTTTCCTGGAGGAAAAGCAAAATCGTATTTAGACTGGATACAACTTCCACAATTTCGCTTACCCGGCCTTGGTGAGGTGGAGCGTAATGACGTTGTTGTATTTAACTATCCGTTGGAATTTGAAAACCCAGTCGATTTAAAAGTTCATTATATCAAGCGATGTATAGGTGTTGCTGGAGATGTTGTCAAAGTAGATAATGGGCAAGTTTTCGTAAATGGTGAAAAGGGTAAGAATCCTGAGAAAATGCAGTTCTCTTATTTTGTTCAAACTAATGATCAGCAGCGCGTTAGCGAACGGATTTATAAGCGACACAAAATATGGGAGGTAAGGCGGCAACCTCAAGGAGATCTCATCCATACTACCCCCGAAAAAGCTAAAAAGCTAAATGCACTTGGTTTTATCAAATCTGTAAGTCGCTATCGGCACTACTCTAAAGGGAAAAAAGATTTTGAGGCTTTTCCAAAGGATACTCTTTTCAAATGGAATGCGGATTTCTACGGTCCCATTCAAGTTCCTAAAAAAGGGTGGACTATTGACTTAACTGCGGAAAATATTGCGAAGTACTTTACGACTATTCGAGACTATGAATGGCATAACGAAGTTACACGTAAGAATGGTCAGTTATTAATAGATGGGGAAGTGCAAACGCAATATACATTCAAACAGAACTATTACTTCATGATGGGTGATAACCGAAATAATTCTTTAGACTCTAGATTCTTCGGTTTTGTCCCTGCAGATCATGTGGTAGGAAAAGCAGCTTTCATTTGGATGTCCCTTGATGAAAATGAAGGACTTCTAAATAAGGTAAGATGGGAACGGTTATTTAGCGGAATTAAATAGCTCGAAAAAAACTCATTATTAAAATATTTCAATTAATACACAATAAAAGCCAGCTTTTGCTGGCTTTTTCTATTTGAAA
>CAYMST010000324.1:0-5089 GCA_964393115.1 uncultured Roseivirgaceae bacterium
TGAAATTGGCAGACATGCCCTCCTGTCTCGAGGGTGGAGAGTTCGGCATAAAGTACATATGGAGCTCGTATGTACCTAACCGCTCCGTGGAGGTTCGAATCCTTCCCCTACAGCACTTAATTTAGTCAATGTTATTTAAGGCCAATCAAGATGATTGGCTTTTTTTATATCTTCTTTTCAGACGTTCATTGTCTTTTTCCAACCTTTCAGATAGATTTAGACGTTAAAACCTCTAAACGTTAATCCTTTTTAATACATTGATATGAAAAATTTTCCTTGGCACGCAAGCTATCCCCAAGGCGTACCACACGAAATAAATCCAGATCTATACAGCTCCCTTTCTGCCCTATTCGAAGAATGTACGCATAAATATAGTGATGAAATCGCATTCGAAAACATGGGTAAAGCACTCACCTTTAAGCAAGTAGACGACTTGAGTAATGCTTTTGCAGCTTATTTAATGAATGAGGCGGAGTTAAAAAAGGGGGACCGCATCGCTATTCAAATGCCAAATCTCCTGCAAAACCCCATCGCTATTATTGGCTCACTGAAGGCCGGCTTGGTAGTCGTTAATACCAACCCGCTGTATACACCAGCCGAGATGAAACACCAGTTCAATGATTCCGAAGCATCAGCCATCGTAATCTTAGCAAACTTCGGCATTAACCTTCAAAAAATATTGTCCGAAACCCAAATAAAAACAGTGATCGTTACCGAAATTGGGGACATGCTAGGCGGACTAAAGGGATCAATAGTCAACTTTGTAGTTAAAAAAGTAAAGAAAATGGTACCCGACTACAGTCTACCTAATGCCATTTCTTTTAAGACAGCACTAAAAAAAGGAAAAGGACATGAAGTAGATTTACCTGTTCTTGAAGGACAAGACCTGGCTTTCTTACAATATACAGGAGGGACCACCGGAGTTTCCAAAGGTGCGATGCTCACGCATCGTAATATGATCTCCAATGTAGAGCAAAGCTGTGCCTGGTTTAAAAGTAGTCTCCAAGAAAATACGGAAACAGTCATTACTGCTCTTCCCCTCTACCATATTTTCGCGCTTACTGCGAATTGTCTACTTATGATGAAAATGGGAGCCAAAAATGTGCTCATCACTAATCCTAGAGACATGCCAGCCTTTATGAAGGAACTCTCAAAACATAAGTTTTCTGTCTTTACGGCTGTAAATACGCTCTTTAATGGTATGATGAACCAAGAGGCTTTCGCTAAACTTGATTTCTCACACTTCAAAATATCTGTAGGAGGTGGAATGGCCGTACAAAAAGCTGTTGCTGAAAGATGGAAGGAAATGACTGGTGTACCCATTGCTGAAGGATATGGGCTTACCGAAACGTCTCCTGTTCTCTGTTGTAATCGCATAGACGGAAACGAGAGAATTGGCACCATTGGCCTACCTCTTCCAAGCACAGAGATTAAATTACTAAACGATGAGGGTGAAGAAGTAGCAGTTGGAGAAGCTGGTGAACTATGCGCTAGAGGACCACAGGTGATGAAGGGATACTGGAATCGCGAGCAAGACACAAAGGATGTATTCGTTGGTGAATTCTTCAAAACAGGTGATATCGCTGTAACTGATGCAGAAGGGT
Organism: uncultured Roseivirgaceae bacterium; assembly: GCA_964393115.1. Lineage (GTDB taxonomy): Bacteria > Bacteroidota > Bacteroidia > Cytophagales > Cyclobacteriaceae > CAYMST01. The sequence continues at coordinate 1,605 of CAYMST010000324.1, forward strand.
ATTTTAGGATCGTAGACAGAAAAAAGGAAATGATACTAGTGTCTGGATTTAACGTCTACCCTAATGAAGTAGAAAACGCCATCGCTTCGAACGACAAAGTATTAGAGGTAGGTGTGGTAGGTGTGCCTGATGCCAAATCAACTGAAGCAGTAAAGGCATTCGTGGTAAAAAAAGATGACTCACTAACCGAAGAAGAATTGAAAGCGTTTTGCAAAGACTGTTTAACAGGTTATAAGCGTCCAAAATATGTCGAGTTCAAAAAAGAACTACCGAAATCAAACGTCGGTAAGATATTAAGACGTATCCTTAAGGAGGAAGACGCAAAAATCAATAGATACGTGTAGACAATGATCATCCGGTTGTGTTCCAGCCGGATGATGTCACTTCCCTTTAGTTCTCCTGCAATAGCTTTCAAAGCTAATATTCAAACCATCCATCACACCCTTTTCATGCTTTGATCTGGTAATCTGTACCACAAACACTTCAATTCATACCTATGATCTAGCCTCTCAAAGAAGTAAAAAAACAACACTTCACATTCGATTCGTCCAAAAATCGAAGCTGGCAGTCATAAATCTAATCTCCGTGATATCACCTAAGCGCAAACCGTAAATTGCTTTAGAATAAATTAAACTTTTAAACAGTCATGAGAGGTATTGTAACAGTTTTGTTTTTAGGACTTACACTATTTAGTTGTGTAGATGAAAATATAAAGGATGATGTCCCATCATCACGAGAAAATCTGAGTGATTTAGAAAAGTCCATGTCCAATGCACAGGGCTTTAACTTTAAGACATCCATGCAAACAACACTAAAGGTTGTTGATAACTACTCTAATAAACTAGCCAGGTTTGATCTTTATTTTGAAGACGATGGTGTAAAACACCACATTGGTACTTATGGGTCTTCTGATGACCTCACCATAACACTCAATTTACCTCAATATATAGATGAGGTCATTGTAAGACGAAAAGGGTTGGCCAACACGGAGGAAAAAGTCGTATCCGTTGCGGAGTTTCAGCAAAACATCATCGAATTTAATGAATCTGAAAGTTCAAGTGCAAGACTATCTGGTACTCAAAACTGTACCGATCTACTATACGCTGTCAACTCACAAGGCGGCTTTTGGTCCATAGATCTTACCGACGGAAACTATACAGAAATCCAATTCCCTAACTTACAGGGAGGTGGTTCGATTGCAAACGCTCTTGATCAGGAAAATAATAGAATGTACTACAATGTGAACAATACATTATATTACTATGATCTGGTAAACGAAACTTTCCATACCGCGTTCACTTCTAACCCATTTAATGGTAGCTACCCTAGACTTGCCTACAAGGATGGCTATTTCTACATGGGTAACAATGGCCCAACGATGTATAAAGTCAATGCCACTACAAATGTGGTAGAAGAAACTTATACTGTATCAGGTTTTGTGAATAGCACATCAGGTGGTGACTTAGCCTTCGATTCAGAAGGAACCCTATTCCTCGCTTGTTTTTCCGGGCTTTACAAATTCACCGAGTTCAACGGTTCTAATGCGACCATCGTAAGAGTGAGTGCAGAAAATTTCCCTTTTCAATTAACTTCAATGGCTATTGATAGAGAAGATAATATTTATGTAGGAACGAATGATGCTAACTCCAACCTCATCAGGATCAGTAAAACGGATGGAGCTTACGAAATAGTCAAAACATACAACCATAAAATCAATGACCTCACCGCAGTAAAATGCTCTGTTGAAGATTTAGCCAACACAGATACCGATAATGATGGTGTACCAGATGTAATAGATGATTTCCCCAACGATCCTGAGATCGCTTACGTCACTTACACTCCATCTGAACTTGGACAAGGCAGTTTCGCTTTTGAGGATCAATGGCCTATCAAGGGTGATTATGACTTTAACGACTTAGTCATCCGCAACCGATTTGTTACTTATCTCAGCCCAGCAAATGAAGGGGTAAAAATTGATATTGAGCTAACTGTAGAAGCTGTAGGTGCAGTATTTGAAAATGGATTTGGTTTTAAATTCCCATTCCATCCTGACTCAGTAGAGTCAATAACCGGTCAAAACCTTAGTAGAGGAATTACATCAGCTAATGCTAAAGGGTTAGAAACAGGACATGCCAGTGATGAGGCAGTCGTCATTGCGTTTGAAAGTGCCAAGGATATAACGAATGATCCTAATACTCAATTCGTAAATACGGTAGATGAAAATTCGTATGTAACTCCTGGTGTCGTAACCTTAGAAATATCATTTACCTCTCCGATGCCGGCGAACGAAATATCCGGAATCCCTTTTGACCCTTTTATTTTCATCGATCAGGATAGAGGACGAGAAGTACACTTAATAGATACTCCTCCAACTGCATTAGCGAACCAAACATTGCTAAACACGCAGGATGACAGATCAGAAAACAGCAAGTACTACGTGTCTGACAATAACCTTCCTTGGGGAATATATGTCTATCATAAATTCAGGTACCCAAAAGAAGGGCAGAGAATTGATGAAGGCTACAACCGATTCGTAGATTGGGGAACAAGCCAGGGAAGTAGCTATACAGATTGGTATAAGGATAATAGCGGATATCGAAACACCTCGAAATTGTTTATCAGATAATAGGTCTAAGCAAATATGCAGTACCAAATAGCACCCGCACTTTGTGTGGGTGTTTTTTTATAGACGTAACCGTACATCAAGAAAAACAGTAGCCAAACACCAGAAAAAGTCCTGATATCTGCTATTTCAAAAAGAACGATAAATTGCTAATTGAATAAAGCGTTAACATTGCATTAACCTTTAAAAATAACATTCAAAAAACATAAAACGCCTCATATATTAGTCCAAGCTAATAATTTAGGAAATCGGTTACTCAACCCTTATCCGGTGATTAATATGTACATCAACCCTATTTTATTACAGCGATTTGATTTTTACTAAACAATAAAAACTAAATCTGTAAACAATCAATAACTTAATAAATAACAAATGAAAAATCGTTTTACCATTTTCGCTACCGTTCTTTTGGCTTGCTTTCATTTAAAAGCGCAGAACATTAACTATGTCATCGATTTACACTCTTGGCAAGTAACCAATACGGAAGTCACCCTATGGTGGGATGCCTGGGGACAAAACAGCGACGTTGGGGCCATCAGCTTTTACGCCGAAGACGGCAGTCACACTGGTTATGTTGGATATGAACCCATGGGTAGCCTTGTAGATTGTTACCATGCCTATGACTGTTCAAGGTTATCCGCGATTCCTTTTTGGCCAAGACAAATTAGAATTAAGGGACTTTTGCCCGGTAAAAAATATCACTTCTTAATGTCCACTTTTGAAATCGGTAACTTTCAGGAATACGACAACTCTAACACCGTCACGGTGAATACTCCGTCTAATTGGCGCTTAGGTGATGATGAGCAATCGATTGTTGAAGAAAACAAGATGGTGCTTTCCCCCAACCCAGTGCAATCAGACT
>CAYMST010000325.1:0-4997 GCA_964393115.1 uncultured Roseivirgaceae bacterium
CATTGGGCATTGGCATTCAGACCATCCTTCAAGTCTACGCCTGAGAGCTTACGAGATATAGATTCTGTAATTAAGAAGGCTAGCTTCTTTGCCGCAAACTCGTATGATAAACCTTCTTGTCGGATATTAGAAATGCAATTTCTACGTTCATCCGTATTTCCAACTTGAGGACCATACGTCATGTAAATACCCATGCTATCTGGAGAACTTAATCCCGGTCTTTCCCCAATAAGAATTATAGACAGCTTACCAGAAAACAACTGACCAATAACGTCGCTCACGGCTACTCTACCTTGTTTAACTACTGCTACAGGGGCAAGCTTAAATGGTTTAATGAGTTGTAAGAGTTGACGGATAAATGGAATAGCGTGTCTCTCAATAGCGAGAGCAGAGAGCCCATCGGCTATAGAAATGCTAATATCAATCTGATCGACTTTTCTCTGCTTAATACTTTCGATAGACGTGTCATTCAGCTGCTTCCCCAGATCTGGCCGCTGAATATAAGTCTGTCTATTTGCTGCCATGCTTTCCACTTGAATGCTGCTTAACCCAACAGCAGATAGCTCATTGCATAGTTTCTTACTGTTTAATTCTGTCCAGACCGCATCTTTGGCGAGCGCATGATCCATTTTAAATCTAAGTAACTCTTGGGTCGTCAAGCTGCCTCCTGCCCTACCCAAGGCAATTCTTGCGTCCGTAAGTGATTTTAGCTTTTGCCAGCCACTTCCACTCATAATGACAATAGTTTATGATCTCCAAACAGTAACTTCCCCTGTTCATCCATCAAGGTCATTTGCTTAAGCCAAGTTTCAAATTCCGGTGCATGCTTCAGTCCTAACAACTGACGTATGTACAGTTGATCGTGGAATGAAGTGCTTTGATAGTTAAGCATAATATCATCAGCCCCAGGTACTCCCATGATAAAATTACAACCCGCCAAGCCTAGCAGTGAAAGCAGGTTATCCATATCATCCTGATCGGCATTCATATGATTGGTATAACAAATGTCACAACCCATAGGCAACCCCATGAGCTTGCCACAAAAGTGATCCTCAAGACCTGCTCGAATCACCTGTTTACCATCGTATAAATACTCTGGACCTATGAAGCCTACTACGGTATTTACCAAGAGCGGATTATATTTTCTAGCGACCGCATAGGCACGTACCTCACAGGTTTGTTGATCAACGCCGTGATGCGCATCCGCAGAATGTGCACTACCCTGCCCGGTTTCGAAATACATGAGGTTGTCACCAGTCGTTCCTCTTGTTAGTGCTAATCCTGCTTGGTAAGCTTCGTCCAATATCTCTAGGTTGACCCCAAAGCTTGAATTAGTCTTTTCCGTACCCCCTATGGACTGAAAAACCAAATCAACAGGTGCTCCTGCATTGAGAAGCTCCAAAGTCGTCGTCACATGAGCAAGCACACAAGACTGAGTAGGGATATCATACTGTAGTCGGAGCTCATCCAGCATTTCTAAAAGTGTTCGGGTGGTTTCTGGATTATCTGAAACAGGATTTATACCAATCACCGCGTCTCCTGCTCCCATCATCAATCCATCGATTACACTGGCCATTATACCCTTTGGGTCGTCCGTGGGGTGATTCGGTTGCAGTCGGGTAGAGAAATGTCCTTTGAGCCCTAATGTATTCCTGAAATGTGTTACTACTCGAACCTTTGAAGCGACCAATATAAGGTCTTGATTACTCATAATCTTACTCACCGCCGCCACCATTTCTGGAGTAAGGCCAGGACTAATTTCCTTGATTTTAGTACCGTCAGTATCGTAAGCAAGTAGCCATTCTCGGAAACTACCAACGGTGAGGTGTGCGATAAGGCCAAATGAGGCCTCATCATGCGTATCCAATATCAAACGCGTAACCGCATCTTGCTCATAAGGAATAATGGGATCAACGAGAAATTGCTTTAGTGGTAAATCAGCTAAAACCAGCTTGGCAGCCATGCGTTCCTTTTCATTAGCGGCCATAATTCCGGTCATCGCATCGCCCGATTTTTCTGGGGTGGCTTTAGCCATTACCTCGCCTAAGCTTTTGAACGCATAGTTAAACCCTCCTACCGTCTGCTGGTATTTCATTTAACCAAAATCAGTAAATGTTAAAGAAATTACAACATTTGCATGGGTTTTTTGAAGAAATAGATTTGGTCTATTTATAAATCTATGTCGATCGCAAAAAAGATCATGAAGGACTAAACTTCACCAAAGCAAATCATGCTAAAAAAAACAATAAATAATTTATTCAGACATAAATTATTTATTGAAGATGGGTTACCTAATTATATACCCGAAAATCTTATTTCGTATATCTAAACTCCAAAGCCTCATAAGTAGAGCTTTTGATAAGAATTGTTCCAAATAAAGTTTCGCCCGGAGCCATGGTTTTATTAAATATTGAAGTTTCATTCAATATCCTTTTATGTTTTGCATTAGCATTTGCTGCTCTTATCGTGTTGTATGGTCCAAGGACAATTAAAGGATTGATAGTAACTCTTTCTTCAACTGTGCTAGTAGTAATAAAACCTCCTTGAGAACTCACCGTTTCTGTTCTTTCGTAACCGATTCCCCATAATGTATGAAGCATATAGAAAGCCTCAGTTTGTTTTACCTTACTGGCATAAATATCAGATGGGATATATACCGCTCTAGAATTATTTACATAGACTGCCAAATTACTTTCTGTTAACGTAACAGCGCTATTGGAATTGTTTTTTATTCGAACACCAATAGCTTTCATACCAAACTTATCCTCTTTTTTAGCGTATCTTTTGTTCCTATTTATTTTTTGAGCTTCAAAAGCATAAGATATCTCAAGAGGGCCTGAAGTTTGAGAGTTATTAAATGGAAGAAGAGATGGTGTTAATCCTCTGTAAGGACCGGCACAGGAAATACATAAACTCGTGATTAACGCTAAGACGATAATTTTTTGCATTTTTTTAGTTTAAGATTAAAAATGCAAATCTAGATATTTTCAACAAGACTATCTAAATTTTGCTTAAACTATTTAGTGATCATCCGTCTAAATACTAGCCTGACCGATGATTTTACTATTCTAACCCTTCCCACCATCTATCAAAAGACTGCTCTGTGCTATCTAAATAGACAACCTGTCCAATGATTGGGGTCACCAACGGGATTCCAATTTCTTCATTTAGCGCTGCAACTCGGGATAGCGGCTCGTCCCATGCATGATTGGCCAAATCAAATTTAGAGGAGTGTACCGGCATTACGCGTTTGGCATGTAAGTCTTGTGCTGCTTGCCATAACTCAGGCGGATGCATATGAATTTCGTGCCAAGCATCGTTGTACTGTCCATTTTCCAAGATGGCAAAGTCCATTGAGCCACGATCGTTGTATGTGCCCTTAAAGTGAGATCCATAACCGCTATCTCCGCCTATATACATTTTAAAGCTTTTCGTTTCCAGCACATAAGCTTGCCAGAGGGTTACATTTCTAGAAAACCCTCTTCCCGAAAAGTGACGCGAAGGTTGCGTATAAATTCGTAGCGAATCATTAACCTTTATATCCGCATGCCAATTCGTCTCTACAATTTGGTCAGGAGAATACCCCCACCCTTCGAAATGCGCTCCTACTCCTAATCCACATATCACTTGTGAGATTTTAGGTCGAAAGTTCTTTAGTGTCTTGTGGTCAGTATGATCATAGTGATCATGAGAAATTAGCAAGTAGTCAATATCAGGAAAGTCATGATGGTCGTAGATATCGGTCCCTGCGAAGGACTTTACGGTTCCAGGAATTGGTGAGGCATTCCCACTGAAAACCGGATCAACTAAAAACCTTACCCCATCAAGTTGGATATAGTAAGATGAGTGACCAAACCATACCAGAACGTTTTCCGAAGGGTCCAATTTCTTAAGATCGGTTTTAACACTTGGAATGGTATCATTTGGTACTTTCCTATCCGCCTTATTAAAAAATTGCTCTTTGATCACACCAAACATGGTATAGCCTTCGGTGAGCTGTGGCGTAAACTCTATATTTTCGAATTTGCCATCCTTAAAGTTTTCGGCTTTTTCTATAGTTGCTAAACGTTCACCACTTGCCTTCGAACCAAATTGGCTTTGCGACATATATATTTTGGTTGCCACAAAAATGACAACAACAATGATGGCTAGGGTAATCATAATTCTTTTTAACAGCTTCAAAATGGTGTGTTATTTTATATATAATACCATTTATGGTATAAAGTCTATTTTAGAGTTGCTTCAAAAGCTAGCAACACGCTGTTGAAATCAACTCTTTTGTGAAATTGTTTATGGATTCCATATAAAAGTCAAAGCTAACGCTTCTCGGTTTTGCGTTTTGCTAATTTGGAGGAAAAAATAACCTTACCAACAAAGTAGCTTATTTACACCTCAAATCATGGTTCCAAACCAACCAGTTCTTACCATAGATATCTCTTAACTGTTGCTTGCCATATTCAATTTCGTCCTCTTCTTCCAGTATCCAATAGTCCCACTTTATTTTGGTCGTGGTGGTAGCAAGTCCCATACCTCCACTTTGACTTTTGGGAAACTTAGAGCAGTAGATCGGATCACCAATCAAGATCTTCTTACCTAAGTTAGCTGGATTATTTGGTCGCATGTAGGGGATATAAATACGTTTCCCAGTACGAGAAGCATAGCTCCTGTACGCTGAAGATCTCGTGTTAATATATTTTACGCGGATATAATCTACATGCGCAATACTTTGTTCTGGAACCACAAACCCAGCAATTGGGCCAAATCCATACAATCCCTTTTCGATGGCCACCACTTTGTCATTCACATAAAACTTAAATTCTTCCCCGATCTTTTTAATCTTGAGTTTTGTATATGCATTAAGGTTGATCCCAGCGGCCTTCCAGTCAACAACCGCACGATAGCTGCTCCCGTCATAATAATCCACGCGCATATTCCCTTTTGAGCTAAAGCCGAACCGGTATTGCTTCCCTCCTTTTTTCTTTCTTCCCCAAGCCACA
>CAYMST010000326.1:0-4995 GCA_964393115.1 uncultured Roseivirgaceae bacterium
TAATGGGTTTTTCTGGAAGCATAATTGGTATTTGATCAGTTTCTAGAAGAGATCGTAACTTTTTTGACTCAAATTGCCTCATGACCTGTCTTGATTATATCATGACTAATGAAGAACTTATTATTAGGTTTTTTTGCTGCCTAATGTGAGTGTGGGCGAGCATCAAGACCCGTTAGTTTCATTAGACCAATGCTTAAATCGATTTACTCCTTTACTCGTTTTGTTTGCTTATCATGCTTTCCGTTTGAGTGCTTTTTATGGCTGTTTTTGACCATTCAAGTGTATGGTATTGATAACTATCGGGTGACGCAGATAAGTACGGACAAAGGTTTATCAAATAATCAGGTAAATGCTGTCTTGCAAGATTCGAAAGGGTTTATGTGGTTCGGAACAGCCGAAGGACTTAATCGCTACGATGGCTATGAGTTTGTCGTGTTTAAAAATATAGCGGGTGATGCTTCTTCGCTAAGTGATAACCATATTCTGTCCCTGTATGAGGATCAGCAAAAGAATCTTTGGATTGGTACTTTGAAAGGTGGCTTAAACCGCTATAATCGTCAAACGGGTGGTTTTAAGTGTTACCGCAAACAAACACACAATATCGGTGGTCAATGCGATATGATCTCGGATATGATTGAGCACATTGTAGAGGATTCCAAGGGTAATCTTTGGATGACTTGCGGTTACGACTACTATATGAAGTTTGACGTGAAGCAAGAGTGTTTTAAGCCTATCAGAATTGGTGGGCGTATAACCAACAGAGTTAGAAGCATCTACATCACTGCTCTTGATGAAGTCTTCGTAGGTACCGGTATGGGGATCTTTGAGTACATTGAAAAAAGCGGTATCCATCAAGTGCTGATTCCGTGGGAAAAAGCACATTTCGTTAATTATAAAGGTCATGGGTTGGTGAAGGATATTTATCAGGGTAACGATGAAGGAATATGGACAGCAACCCGTAATGGTATCAATATCTACGATCGTAAAGGGAACTATAAACCTTATATCCCAACGTCTACCGGCAAACACACACTAGTCAATCACGTCATCAATAAAATAATGGAATCCAGAAATGGCAAGTTATGGATTGGTACCAAGCGAGGACTCAACATTATAGATGGGGACGACCATATAGCTTTTCTGGACTCAAGGTCACTTTCTTGTAATTTATCTGATAATAATATTCTCTCAATATATGAAGATAAAGGAGGTTCAGTCTGGGTGGGTACGGCATTAGGTGGGGTTAATGTTATACGTGAAAACCCTTTTCATAAGTTGGAACCGGAAGCGTCCATTCATTCAAAAATGGTGCATGCCGTACTTGAGGACGGCTCTAAACTTTGGGTCGGGACTGAAAGTGGTCCGATATGTTATAATAAAAATACCAAGGGAGGTTATATAAGATCAGTTTCACCGCTTGAACAGGAAATCAATAACAAGACCATTTCCATATTTAGGGATTCACGTGGCTATCTTTATTTCGGTACATATGGTGGTGGGCTTTTTGTTGCGCATGGTGATCAAGTAATCAAGCACCTTAATGCACGAAGCAAGCCGTGTCGTCTATCGCACAATGAAGTATATTGCTTCTTCGAAGATGACGAAGGCATTGTTTGGGTCGGTACTTGGAATGGAGTCGTATCGTATGACGTCAAACGAAATAAAACCCACATTTACAATCTATTGCCCAAAAGAGATGATTTGGTATATTCCATAACCAGTGATCACTATGGAGACCTTTGGTTTGGAACGCAGGAAGGACTTTTTGTAAGACGAAGAGGTAGAAATATTATTTCTAGGGCTTTAATTGTTAATGATAATCAAAAGATCACACAGCGCGCAATAAACAAGGTTTTGGCAAAAAATGACGATCTCTGGGTTGGTACACAAGGTGAAGGGATGGTCCGCATATCTCTAACAAATGATAGTATTATAAACATATTCAAGCAACAGGATGGGCTATCAAACAATATGGTAGCGAGTATGGAATATGTGAGTGGTGGGGATTTATGGGTAAGTACGGCAAATGGTATTTCAGTAATGGATATCAAAAATGAAACTTTTCGAACTTATCACGCTGAAGAAGGCTTATTCCAAAGTAGCTTTATTGGAGGTGCAAGTCATCGGTCATCCGCGGGACAGTTGTTCTTCGGAGGAACCAAAGGAGTGAATTATTTTAATCCAAGCTGGGTCATTAAGAATAAGCAAAAACCTCAGCTGGCCATTACAGGGCTAAAAATTTTGAACAAGCAAATGGATCCAGGTGACTTCAGCAACCAAGAAGAAATAGATGTTTTAACCTCAGAAATGTCTTCTATTCGATTAACAGGTGATCAAAAGATTTTTTCGCTGTCATTTTCCGCGTTAGATTTTGCGTCACCCAATAAGAATCGGTACGCCTATTTTCTAGAAGGAATAGACAAGGCACTGAGATATACCGATGCTGATAATCGCCGAGTGACGTACATGAATTTAGATCCCGGAAAGTATACCTTTCATGTACAAGGATCGAATAACGACGGGATCTGGAATAGAGCGGGAGTCTCTTTGTACATTGAAGTCATGCCTGATTGGTATCAGACGTATTGGTTTAGAGGGATATTGATCTGCTTTTTAATAGGTGGGGTGTGGGCATATATAGCCTGGTCTCGGAGAAGTAAACTGGTGTTAGCACAAAAAGTAATGGCTCGAACGCAAGAGCTATCAATGGCAAATGACCAGTTGAGTCTTAAAACCAAACAGCTGGAAAAAACAACTCAAGAACTAAAGGCTAACAAAAAGGAGATAAAAGAGATTGCCGATGAAATGCATCAACAAGATCAGATGAAGCTTAAGCTATTTACGAATATTAGCCATGAGTTTCGAACTCCCTTAACGTTGATTAATGGTGCCATGAACAAACTGGCTGATGATGTTATACATACGCAAGAGCGTGATGCGTCATTTGAAGTGATCAGAAAAAACACGCGGCGTTTACTAAAGCTTGTGTCACAACTGATGGATGTGCGGAAATTAGAAACAGGACAATATCCGCTGAACTATATACAAGGAGATATCAATATGTTTGTGATAAAGGTGTTGTCTTTATTTAAGGTGAAGGCGGAGAATAGAGACATTGATTTCGTGTTTGATCCCTCCGCCAGTCCTCTGATAGCTAACTTTGATAAAGATGTACTTGAGAAAACACTCATTAACCTCATCTCTAATGCGTTTAAGTTTACCGCTAATGGGGGACGGGTAGCGGTATGCTTGAAACATATGGCTTCTACGAGAAATTGGAAGCAGGATGTCACTCAAATAGAAAGAGAAATAGATAAGGTTTACAGACGTAAATCACTTCATCACCGCAAGCAGATATGCTGTGATACTACTCATCTTCGATTTGACGATCAGGGATATATATTGATTTCAATATCGGATAATGGTATCGGAATAGAGGATATAAAGTTGGATAAAGTATTTGATAGATTCTATCAGGTGTCAAGCACTGCTACGGAACGCTATTATGGTTCGGGTATCGGGCTTTCTTTGGTTAAGGAACTCATTGAATTACACCATGGAGAATTGATATTAGGTAGTAAGGTGGAGCAGGGGACAAGCGTATTTGTCATATTGCCAATGGGAAGTCAAATAGAAAGGTCTCATGTTGAGCATCTTGCTCAACATGAGGTCGACATTGACCAGAAAACGTACAACGCAACGGAAGAAGACTTTGCCTTTGTCTTATCCAAAGATCCTGTTACAGAAATACAAGATCGAAAAGCTCCTTTGTTATTGTTGGCGGAAGACAATCGTGATCTTTCTGAATATTTGGTGTCAGAACTAAAGGATGACTATAACCTGCTCGCAGCGTATGATGGTCAAACGGCGTTAGATTTAGCAACAAAAAAAGGACCAGATATCATAGTTAGTGATATCATGATGCCAATAATGGATGGATTCGAACTCTGTAAAAGAATAAAGTCGAATGCTAAAACCAACCATATTCCGGTATTATTTCTTTCTGCTAGAGCGGAAGAGGAAGATATAAACAAAGGCTTGCAAGTGAGAGCTGATGCTTACATATCCAAGCCTTTCGAAATGGACCATCTAAAGGCGACAATTTGGAGCTTACTGGAAAACAGAAAACTACTGAATCAGAAGTTTAATCATTTCATTTATGGTAAACTGGATGACTTTTCGTTAAATCAAAGGGATAAAGCTTTTGCAGAGAAGACCATTAAACTGATTGAGGAGAATATGGCTGATGACAGCTTTCATGTGGATCAGTTTGTGACCAAAATGGGAATGAGTAAAACGGCACTTTATGAGAAAATAAAAATACTCACTGGTCAATCTGTTGCAGAATTTCTAAGGTCTATTCGCTTAAAGAAGGCTGCTGAGTTACTATTGACGAGACAATACACGGCAGCTCAAGTATCTTCGAAGGTAGGGTTTAAAGCCGCATCTCATTTTAGTCGTTGCTTTTCTGAAAAGTTTGGTACAACACCAATTCGTTTTGTGGAGGAGAATATTCCTGAAGAAGCATAATATTCACATTCAGTTTTTTGTTTCAGCACTATTTTTTATCACATTGATTTTACATAAGATTTTTTTTGTAACAATTAGTTCTTTTAAAAATTACTGGTACTTTACGACTTCGCTTTAACGGCTATGAAGGACTTAGTTGAAGAGAATAACCTTCCAACTAATACTCGATTTATTGTACTATTTTGATGTATGAAGAATGAACTTGGTAAGTGTTTTGAATGGATGATAAGCTTATTTACCTAGAACATAAAATACTAATTTAATTCAGTATTTCCGATGTGTCTTATAACAGGTCAATGTTTATCGGTTTGAGAAAATTTGTTGTTTACCTCCATCGTAAATTGTTTGAAAATTCTCTTATTGATTTGGTTGTAAATGTGTAATATTTATTTAAAACTTTGTTATACAGTGTTTTATGTTTTTTTGGGGTGTTTGTTTAGATAAGATTATTGAATAAATAGAGAA
>CAYMST010000327.1:0-4987 GCA_964393115.1 uncultured Roseivirgaceae bacterium
ATGTCAAGAAAAACGATGTATTAAGTTGATGAATTTTTAAAAAATAGTATAAAAATTTTAGGAAATAGCAAAAAAAACACAATTGGAAATAGAAGTTTCAGATATCCTTTCGCTACCAATTGTGGTATCAAAATTATTTTAAACATAATCTAAAACTGATTCAAACATGAAAACACGCTTTGTATTGAGTGCTTTAATGCTATGCCTGTTACTTACTGGTTACGGGCAATGGCTTTCCATGAACCCCGGTGCTGGAGGGCGTACGCAAGGAGTATCTTGTGACCCTTCAGTACCTGGAAGAATGTTTGTGTGTTCCGATGTGGAAGGATACTATTATAGTGACAACTACGGTACCTCATGGAATTACGCTGCTCAAAACCTTCAAACGAGTTGGGTATTAATTACTAGGGGACGAGGTAATAAGTTTTATGTTGGCCATGCGCTAGGATTAAGTGTTTCCAATAACAAGGGAACTACTTATACTTTAGCTGGACCAACAAAGGATAAAACCATTGGAACTATTGAGATTGACCCTTCTAATGATAATAATGTTTATGCCGGTATTTGTTGGTTGGGGAGTGATGGTCACTTAAGACATTATCCTATAGGTGATGACATAGGCTTTGATCATGCTATCACCAGCACTACTAAAGAAATCTATTACTCTACAGACGGAGGTAACAGCTGGAATACCAGCTCATGGGCGAATTATGGTATTGGTGATGGTCGTGCATTGTCTATTCAGGTCAATCCCACCTCTTCAAGTGACGTATTAATCGGTACATATGACGGGTTATATGAATCTGTAAATATTGCAGGGAATAGTTGGAATAAGATTGCACCACCTGCAGGTGTGGTGGAAGAAACTTGTTTTGGGGCTGATTTTACAGCTGACGGTAATTGGGTGTACGCGATATATCGTGTAGCTACGGGTTCTCACCTATTTGTGCGTCAGCGTAACGGAAATTCTTGGCAAGACCTAGGAAAAGGAACATGGCCAGTAGATAATGGTCGAGACCCAAGTCATCCAAATTATGCACAGAGTAATGTATTCAAACCTAAAGTATATCAAGGAGGTAACCCGAACGAGCATTACGTACTTATTGGTGAGCGTGATCAAAACCCTTCAGATGGGTTATATGAAGGTCGATTTACGGTTTCAGGAAACTCTGTAAATGGAAACTTTGAAGCGATCTTGAGATATGGTGATGCCCGAGAATCATTGCCTCCTTTCAACGTTGGCTGGAACTTATATAAGTCTATCTGTCGTAACAACAGCTATTATCCGCCTTCGTGGAATGGTGACGCAGGAAATCCGCATGAAAGAGGAGTGTTTGCGATGTCACAGCAATCTTACTTTACAGGTGATGCAGCCGATGGTAATCGTGATTGGAGAGTAGTGAGTTGTGGTTTTGTGAAACAAATCAATGGAGAAAATTTCTGGATTAACAGAGGTACTGCGTCTACGTTCACGTATGATATGGCAGCGTATCAAAACTATGTTGTGCAGGCACAAGCGGATAATGGAGCAGTAGAAAGTTGGGATGGTGGATATACTTGGAGACAAGCACAGTTTGGTGGTGACCTCGTGGATGCTCACGGAGTTCATATCTTGACCAATAATGGAAACCCTATTGTTCTCTTAAGTATTTCGAATGGCTTTGGCGGTGGTAGAGGAGATGCAAACACCGCTCACCTGTATTATAAGAACTTGGATTTAAGTGGTCCTGACGGTCCGGCACATGGGTTTTCTGTTTTAATCCAAGCTGGTCAAAACGTAGATAGAAGAGGATTACCAAATGCCAAGATTTTCCAGTTTCATACAGATCCTAATGATGAGAGTAGACTATACGCGCTTACTTTTAACGGACTTTATGTTTGTGATGATATTATTGACTTCGTCAATGGTGGAAGTTCTCAATTTCGAAAGATTCAGGAACTAAATACCGGTAACCAACAGGGACATAGCCTTGATTTTCACCCAACAAATGCAAACATTATTTATTATAAGGATGGAAATGGTTCTTTTCAAGGTACTAGAGCTGGTAATGGGAACTACTCATGGGTGACCATGACACGTGGGACTGGTCAAACGAATAAACTGCAAAAAGGAGGACTTGTAACGGTACAGAAGGGTAGCAATACTTATGTATATACCTACATTCAAGGCGAAGGTATTGCAAGAGCTGATAATGGCAGCACGAACTTTGGGAATATTATACTTAGTGATGCCAATGCCATCGATATAGAACTTGGTGGTAAGCCAGGTTGGTGGGAAGAAGGGCGTAATGAGATTACGGTTAATGATATGATCGCTGTGGATGATGAATTATATATTCCTTATCAACAGTGGGACGAGTACCGCATGGGATATGGTATTTTGAAGGGTGACGTGCAAAATAATGGAAGCGTAAGCTGGAGTAATTGGACAGGGGACGTTATGTACCAAACGTCACGTCAGATAAAGCACTATGAAGGCATTGTTTATCTCGCTTCAATGGGAGCAGGTCTGCAAGCCAGAAAGATTACGGGTACATTTGATCCAGTTCCCGCGATCAATGAAGACGATTACGTTCATCCACAGCCACCAGAATTTTTCCCGGTTTTCACCGATGTTGAAAAAGCAAGAAATTTGGTTTGGGAAGGCATAGACTCTCCATCATCAGATGTACAAACTTCTTCCAGTCCAAATCAAGCTTCTGAAGGTTTTGAATCGCAGTTTGTATTAGGACTTACACAAAGTTCTCCTGGAGATAGACCTGCATTAGTAGCCACTTTTGATCCTATAGACGCCGAAGGAGGTACCCTTGTAATAGATCTTTATGGAATAGGAGGGGCAATGAACGCCGTTAATATTAAGCTGCTTGATAAGTTCAATGGGTTCAAGGATGCTTCTCCTCTGATTAATGTTGGGGCTAACAACTTTACGACGTATAGCTTCCCAATCGAAGGAGGTACTTTAGATCCATCAGAATTAAACCGAATTCAAATTGAGAAGTTCGCAGCTGGAGGATCAGATCGATTGTACATCGATAACATCCAAATCATGGGGGACAATATTACCTACAGCGAAACAGGAAACGTTGCTGTCAGCAGCGTTACCGCCACTCCAAGCACATTGACGATGCCAAAAGGTTCGACGTTCACTCTTAGTGTAGAAGTACTACCGTCAAATGCTGGAGACAAAACGGTAAGTTATTCAACGAGCAACTCATCAGTAGTTTCACTATTCGGTCCTAATTTAACTGCAAACGTACCAGGCACAGCGACCATCACGGTAACAAGTAATTCTAACCCGGGAATATCGGATGTGGTAACCGTTACCGTGACGGAGCCAGTAACGGGTGTTACGCTTAGTCCAGAAAACGGGTCTGTGGGTGTAGGTGGTACTTTAGCACTTACGGCCGATGTACTTCCAGCAGATGCAAGTAACCAAACAGTTAGTTATACTTCTAGTAATACAGGAATCGCAACGGTAAGCAGCTCAGGTATTGTTACCGGTGTAAGTACAGGAACAGCTACCATTACAGTAGCGACACAGGAAGGTAGCTTTACTGATAATGCTACCATCGAAATAACGGCAGGTGCAGCAGGACCGGCTCCAGGGACATATCGTATAAAGAACCTGGAAACAGGAAATTATATTCGTGCTACTAGCTTGACCGGAAATAGTAACCTGCGAGCAGATGGAACAAACACAACGGATGATCGCTTACTCTGGACGTTAACTACCACTACAGATGACTATTTCAGTTTGGTAAGTGATTATAGCGGTAAGAAAATAAGACCACAAAACGCGAATAACAACTCATTTATTAGACAGTTTAGTCCCGATGTAAGTGATTACGTAGAATGGTCAGCGACAGCAGGTTCTGGTGATGATGTTTATTATCTGGTGAATAGAGAGACGGGTAAACAAATGAGGCCAACTTCTTCAACGAATACTTCATTGATCCAAGTGCCGAGTGAAAGCACGGACTTTACGCAGTGGGAGTTTGAACTAGTAGGAGGTAATACTAATGTTGCAGTGACTTCAGTGAGTCTATCACCTGCTAATGCTACCTTGACGATTGGCGGAACGGAGACCACTACGCTTACATCAACAGTTAGTCCTGCAAATGCGACAAATCAGAGTGTGAGTTACAGTTCTTCAAATGCGTCGGTTGCAACAGTAAGTGGAAGTGGGGTAGTTACAGCTATATCTGCCGGTAGCACCACCATTACGGTTACAACACAAGACGGTGGATTTACGGATCAAACTGCAGTAACGATAGAGGACGCACCAACAGGTGGCGGCAATGGTAGTTGTGATGCCACAAGTCCTGCAGGTAAGCCTAATCCTCCATGTGAAGTAAGTGCCGTGGTACTATCTTCTACTAGTGCTAGAATCTTTTGGACAGATAATTCGAATAACGAAACAAGTTTTGATATTCAGGCCTTTAGAGAAAACGATCAATGGAGAGGTGGTGGATTACCAA
Source organism: uncultured Roseivirgaceae bacterium (assembly GCA_964393115.1). Lineage (GTDB taxonomy): Bacteria > Bacteroidota > Bacteroidia > Cytophagales > Cyclobacteriaceae > CAYMST01. The sequence continues at coordinate 4,479 of CAYMST010000327.1, forward strand.
ACCCTGCTGCCAATAGCACTTCTATTGATATTACGAACCTAACGGCTAATGCCAAATATACTTTTAGAATTAAGGCCATTGGGAATTCTGGAGGATCAGCTTGGGTAGAAACGGACCAAATCGACCTCTCAACTGGAGGAGCGAGGTTCAATGACAGTTTTAATACGAGTATCAACTCTTCCTTCCAAGTATATCCTAACCCAGTTATTGGTATTCTTAATGTTCGTCTTGGCGGACTTGAAGCTACTAGTTTCAAGGTGTATGATGGAGTAGGAAGAACTATGGGTAGTGGTCTAGTAGACAGAGATTTAAAGGTTCTAAAAATTAATACAGCTGGCTTCGAATCCGGTGTATATTTTATTCGCATCGCGGATAGGACTGAAATGTTTATTAAAGAATGATATAGGATAGCGATTTAGAAATAGTTAGTTAATACCTTAAAGTCCTCGAGGGTTTTCCCCGAGGACTTTTTATATCAAATTGCTTTTACATAATCCCTCATAGGCTTT
>CAYMST010000328.1:0-4981 GCA_964393115.1 uncultured Roseivirgaceae bacterium
GTTTCAAAACTTCTTGCGATACAGTATTCTGCCGCTATGCCCGCCTGAAGTTGATATTTATTGGGCACATGGTCTTCCATTGACTTATTTAAATGCAATACCCCTAGACCTATCAACTCTTGATCCCAAAGGGAACGATCTTGGTCTTGTAGTGATACCAAGGCATTGTCTTCACCTAATCGACTTTCGAACCTTGACATGTTTAAATACATCAAAGCTAACAATCCATGCACCTTGGATGAGCGGCTAAAAGACGACTCTACTTCCTTCAGTAACCGAATCGCTTCATAGCACAAATCAGTTCTAATGGGATGTTGATATTGTGGAGAATAGTACCCCTCGTTAAACAGTAAGTAAAGGGTTTGACATACGCTATCTATTCGGTCTTTAGCCTGATCAATTTCTGGTGTAACAAATTCAATGCGTTGACTTCTAAACTTTTCTCGAGCGCGATATAGGCGCTTGTTTATATTTTCCACAGAGGTCAATAGGGCATTGGCAATTTCAGACACACTAAGTCCACAAAGTGTTTTCAACGCGAGGGCGATTTGTGACTCCTTGGGTAATAAAGGATGGCAGCAGGCAAAAATCATTTTTAACGTGCTATCCTTGTTTTCATGATCGCCCTCCGCACAAAGAGCCCTGAGACTGGGCATAACTTTGGATAAATAAACATTCTGCCGGCGAAAAACATCAATGGCCTTCTTTTTGGACACTTCGATAATCCACCCTTCAGGGTTTTTCGGAATACCTTGGATACTCCACCTTTCCATAGCTTCTACAAGGGCATCTTGAACCACGTCCTCAGCTATTTCAACTTGAGCAAGCCCGAAATAATTGGTTAAGATGGCTACAGTTTTAGCGTATGACCTTCTAAAAAGGTCTTTTTCAAGGAGCGTATTTACATCTAATGTTCTCAAACCGCTTCGTTGGTCACTATTGGTCGAACAAAAATCTCAAAGTATTGTAGCAAGGGTGAGGTCTTCGCAATATCCGTAGCTTCATCAAGACTTACGGCACGAATAATTACAAAACCAGCAATAATTTCCTTTGACTCCAAAAATGGTCCGTCGGTTTTAATTTCTCCTTTAGTGCTGAGATGTGTCCCTTCGCGCTCTAACCGATTATCCGAAACATAGTGGTCTTTTATCGTCTCCACCCATTGACGATACTCTTCGAGTCGCTGCTGTAGTAAATGAGGAGAGTAATCTAGTTCCTTTTTACCTTTTAACAATAGTAGATACTGTTTCATATTTATTTAGAATGCCTTCCTTAAAAATTGATTAAACGGAAGTATAGTTTGAAATGACTTAAGAACTCGATTTATCAGTTTATCACCATACAAATAATCAGAAAGTGGTAATTGTTGCATCACATAAAATTGTTTATTAGCAATATAAGGTGTTTCTTCAGCTATCTGTCGTAACGATTTGTCCAACCGCTTGGCCTTTTCCCCTTTCACCGTTTCAAAGGCGGAAATAAAGCATGGATCATTCACGATCGATAGGAATATATCTAGATCTTCTGCTATTAACGCCCTGACGCGCTTAAGCGCAGAACTGTTTACATTCATCAACCCTCCACCAACATGTACGGTGTGCGCACCAATGCCCAGATAAAAACCGGGTAACTCACTTCTCCGACCTCCGGGAGAGATACCCGCCTTAAGTAAGGTATGATATGGTGTCTTATCCTTCGAAAAACGTAGATCACGATTAATCCTGAATAAGCACTCATTTGCTTTCATGCATATCTCCGGATCAGTTTTTTTCAATTCCGTAATTAAGGTCTCTAAAAGACTCAAAAATGGTTTTTTGACCTCATTTTGGTATGACTCTTTGTTCTGTTGAAACCATTCACGTGTATTGTTTTTTTTAAGCCCTTCGAAAAACTGAATATACTTTTCATTCATCACAATTCTGATTTTATACAGACTTTACATGAGTAAGCGCTTTTAAGGCATAGTCGAACCAATATTGGGCGTGTGAATACGGAATTTCAAACCAGCCATATAGGGGTGGACGCTTTGTAAAGGGATTGAACACTGCTATCTCAATACTATCCGCGCTGAGATCATAACTTTTACCAAGTTTAAACACCATAGTGTTTCTTCCAGAGAAAAAAGCGAATACCTTACCTCGATAGGTAACCGCTTCAGAGCTCATCATTTTTCCCAGAGCAATAGCTGAGTCTCTGAGACACAATCGTACTCTTATTTGTTCGAAATAATCTTTTTCCATTTCTATTTTAAACTATGTCGAACGACTACTTAAAAATGAGACAGGAGAATTGAGTTTTTTTAAAAAAAATTCATGGTCTAATTCAAATACCGTTTACTCCTCAAAGCAATTATTACTCAGTGGTCTTGTAACCATTGGAATCTAGGAAGTAATGTTCAAAGGAGTCGTTATGAATGATCTCAACTATATTTCGAAAGTACTTCGATCATCAGACGTTTCATATTTGTGGTAACTCTAGCTAGCTATCAGAGCCTTACTTTTTAAATATTTTGTAAGCAGCGGTGTTTGTCGTAACAAAGTAAATACCCGATCCCAACTGCGATAAATCAATCGATACATTTGATCCAGCTCTATGAGCCGTAGATCCATTTACCATCACTTGCTGACCGGTACTATTAAAAATCCTTATTTTCTCTAATTCGACCAGTGATTCGGGTATACTGATTACGTCTTTGGTTGGGTTTGGGTAAATATCAACAGTAGATAAATATCCTTTAGTGGTAATCTTTTTAATCTTCGAATATGAAAATTGCCCATCAAAATCTGTCTGTTTAAGACGATAATAGGAAACTCCCCTCTTGGGATTTGTATCACTGACCTTATAACTTCTTATAGACGCTGAGTTTCCCGCACCATTAATGGTTGTAACAACCTCCCACGAATTTGTATGAGAAGAGCATTCAATAGTAAAATAGTCATTATTAATTTCCGTTGCCGTTTGCCATTCCAGTCGTACCTGATTGTCACCGGTGACATAAGCCTCGAAAGCCAATAACTCTATTGGCAGAGCTCCGTCTTCCCCTTTCACCCAAAGTTGAAAAGATGTTCCGTCGCCGACTTCACCAGCTCCAAACTGCTCAGCCTGAAAACTTGATGACGGTATCCAATGAAACCCTGTAGTACTATTACCACAAGGATGGAATAGGTTTTGATGCAATGATGTACCATCTACCGTAGTACAAGAACCATCATCTGTCAGGTAGGTAGCATTCGTACCGGTCCAACTGTTGTTAATACTATTATCCGCTACACCTTGGTGTAACGTGGTATTACTTTGTATTCTTGATATAATCGTTGCATCAGTAGTCGACACATCGACATTGCCAGTACTTGAAGAAAATCGAACTTCCTGAGTTCCGCTCAAAACCGCTAATACCGTAGAGGTTAATATTCCTCTTGTGGATGTAGTAAGTAACGCAGATTGGGGTAAATCTCCCGTACCGTTTCCAAAGTCTATAGCTACTTGAACATACCCATTGGCATCAACGTGCGTATCGAATGGAGTCCCGGATATATCAAAACAATATAATCCGGGTATCGTAATACTCGCCGCTTCATTCAAAGAAGTAATGGTCGAAGAGCAACTTGAGTTTCCTTTCACCCAAAGCTGAAAGGATGTAGTGTCTGCAATTTCGCCAGCCCCAAATTGTTCGGCTTGAAAACTTGCTGATGGTATCCAGTGAAATCCTGTAGTGCCATTTCCACATGGGTGGAAAAGGTTTTGATGTAGTAATGTGCCGTCCACAGTAATACAAGAACCATTATCAGTCAGATATGAGGCATTGGTACCAGTCCAACTATCGTTAATACTTATCTGCTACACCCTGATGTAACGTAGTATTACTCTGTACTCTCGATATGAGGGTTGCGTCGGTGGTTACCACATCTACATTTCCAGTACTAGAAGAAAATCGTACTTCCCTTATTTCATTCAAGACAGCTAAGACCGTGGTCGTAAATATCCCTCTAGAAGCTATTGTGAGCGACGCAGACTGAGGTAAGTTTCCAGTACCATTGCCAAAATCGACGGCAACTTGGACATAACCATTAGCATCCACATAAGTGTCAAATGAAACGGCTGATATATTGAAGTAGTATGTTCCAGCACTTGTCACCGAGGCTGCTTGGTGCAGTGACGTAAAAGGGTCTCCTATTGTTCCGGTTTGTGCGCCCACACTCACAAATCGTACTGCAAAAAGTAACGCTAAAAATGTCCTTTTCATTTTACTAATTGCTTTAATCGCTAACTATGATCCGGCAGTCTTAAAACATTTACATGTCAGTTCGCCTCTTGAAAAACCGTAAAATCAATATAAATTCAACAAAAAATAACATTTTAAAATAAACATAACTCAATATTTATCGGAATAAACCGTCTTCGTTTCCTCTTTAATCTGAATGACTCATGGCTTAGGTTAAATGGATTTTCAGACTCCCTTTATAATTTGTATTACACACTATGAGGCAACTCTCCCAAGCGAGATGTAGAAACAACGTTTTTATATAAAGTCTATTTAAGAGCCGATATAAAATCAAACAATATGCTGTTGAAATCAACTATTCTGTGGAGTTATCTTATGGGTTCCATGTAATAAAAATCAGAACGGACTTTATGAGGAAGTGTTGGCTTACATTAATTCGCAGGATAGTTGCTTTGTTGAGTACTAAAGACGGAAAACCAATACCACTAAATACATGTGAGAGGCCGTGTGAATATGATTTACCGGTGAAAGGCCCAAATTGAACGTAATTATTATCCCAACATTACTTCGGCCAAGATCAATAATTCGAATGAAAGTAGTACCAGTGGAGCTGGACGGGCAAAGAGCAGATATATATATATAATAGGTGTTTCAAAGGTTTGAGAAAGATAAGGTAGTGAAATCTGCCAGCAAGCACATTGATATATGCCCAATCAGCGTCTGTTATATTCTTTTATTTTTGGAATCCCCAACTCAACC
>CAYMST010000329.1:0-4956 GCA_964393115.1 uncultured Roseivirgaceae bacterium
TACCTCTTGCGGGCTCTAACACCGTCATTTGCGTAAGTATTTCAGACGAATCTTACCCTAGCAGATTGGCTACTCCGTAAACAGATAAAAGATTATAGGCATTAAATTATCCAATCAGGCGAAACCATACTTGGTGATTTTCAACGTCCATTTCAAGGCCTTCGAGTGTATTGGAGATCACCTTCGCTTTAAAATCAGCAACCGTCTTTAGCGAAAACGTTCTCTTTTCTGCATTTGTATTTTGGAGCATCACCGAGCCACGCTTGTCGTCAGCATTCACTAGTGCAAACGCCGATTTCCCAAGTCGATCAAAAAGCAGCTTCTTGGCTTTTATATATTCCGAAAATGTCACATGATAATCAAGATGATCATGAGATATATTGGTAAAAACAGCACCTGAAAGATCAATTCCCGCCAATCGATTTTGTACGATCCCTTGAGAGCTAGCTTCCATAAAGCAATACTCACATCCTTTTTGTACCATTAGAGCCAGCAACTCATTGAGTTGAATCGCGTCTGGCGTAGTCAGCCAGGCTGGGATTATTTCGTCATCTACTTTATTCTCTACGGTTGACAGTAGTCCTGTCTTATACCCTAAGTTTTTGAACAACTGATGTAATAGGAAAACGCAGGTAGTTTTCCCGTTGGTACCAGTCACTGCGACAGTTTTAATATGTCTTGACGGATTTCCATAAAAATTAGCCGCAACGACTCCTAAAGCATAGCTACTATTCTCGACTACCGCATAAGTAACATGATCTTCAACATATTCTGGCAGCTGTTCACAAATAATAGAGGTACATCCTTGCTGAATGACATCCGCTATATAATCATGACCGTCAACTCGGGCACCGGGAATAGCAACGAATAAAAAGTCGTGCTTCGCTTTTCTGGAGTCATAGCATAACCCTTTGACATCTCTATCCATATCACCAGATGAAGACCTCAAAGGCACCTTATACAATATTTCCTTTAGCAACGGCATGTAAATTCGCTTCCTTTAGTGTTTTCTTTAGCTCAGAAAAAGCTTAATATCTCTCTTCTCTCCAACCTTAGCTCCCGGAGTCAGTGACTGTTGTTTCACCCTACCTCGTCCGTTTACTTTGACCTTCAATCCTTCATTTTCTAATAAGAAAAGTGCATCCTTAAGTGTCATCCCGACCACATCAGGCACTCTGCTTTCAGACATTTTATTCTTTTTCCAGTTCAGAGTATTACCTTCAATAATTGTTTTCGCCCACTCCACGTTTTCTCGCTCATGAATTGGTATATCCAATTGATGACATATCACTTCTAAATCAGGGTAGTTGCCAGACCTAATAACCGGAAATACGCCATCCTTCTCTGTTAAGTCGGTTACATAAAGTTCTTGAACTTCGACGTCCAGCGTATATATCTTATCTGCAATATTTTTAAAAATTGGAGCTGCCACATCACTTCCATATATCCTCCCGTTTCTAGGGTTGTCAACCACCACAATGCAACTATACTTAGGCTTATCAGCAGGGAAGTACCCAACAAAAGAGGTATAATATTTATTGGTATATCTACCTCTTATAAACTTCTTAGCAGTACCGGTCTTACCAGCTATCCTATAATAACTATCCTTAATATTCTTTGCGGTACCACGCTGTACTACACCCTCTAGAAGTCTTCTTACTTTGCTTAGTGTAGAGGAAGAGCATATTTTGTCACTAATAGTTTCTGTATCATATTCCTCAATAACCCTATCTTCTTTACTCAGTCGCTTTACGATGATTGGCTTCACCATTTTACCTTTGTTTGCCACAGCATTGTATAAAGTCAAGGTATGCAGGGGTGAAAGCTCTAATTCATAACCGGTGGACATCCAAGGTAAGGTAACCCCTGACCAAGAACTATCTGAAGGTGTTTTAATGTACGGCTTTCCTTCTCCAACCATTTGAAGTCCAAGAGGCTTCATGACTCCCATTTTCTTTAGATATGAAATAAATTTTTGAGGTTTTTTGCTAAATCGGTCATCGATCAATTTAGCCACTCCAATGTTAGAAGAATACTCAAACACCTCACTTACAGAAAGCTTACCATACCCCCCATAGCGGTGGTCTTTCATTACCTGATCATAGAAAGTATATGTTCCATCTCCGGTATCGATCGTATCAGAGAGGGATATCTTCTGATCTTCGAACAACGCAATCATAGAAGCTAGTTTAAAGGTTGATCCTGGCTCCCTGACTCCTTGATTTCCCAGTGCGTAATTATATCTCTCGGCATACTTACCACCTACGTTCCTGCTCAGATTGGCAATAGCCTTTATCTCTCCCGTCTCCACTTCCATCACGACTGCACTACCATAATCTGCGGCATTCAAAATCACCCCTTTAAGTAGACTTGTCTGTACCACATCCTGCATGTTGACATTAATAGTAGTTTCAATATCGTAACCGTCTTTTGGCTTTACTTCCGTACCATCATAGATTGGCTTCCAATCACCACCAGCGATTCTCTCATACAGTGCTTTTCCATTTCTTCCTGCCAACTCTTTTTGGAATGAGTATTCTAACCCAGCCACTCCTTTACCCTCACCATTGACATAACCTACTGTTCTATAGGCCATATAATCAAAGGGGTTAAAGCGTTTATCTATCTTTTCAAAAATGACCCCACCACGCAATCGCCCATATCTAAAAATGGGCCATTTCACCATTTTCTTTTTATCGATATAGTTAATAACGCGCTTGCTCAAAACGATGTACTTTCTATTCTTCCGTCTCGCTTGATTTATCTTCCTTTTAAAGAAGTCTTCCGAGTTGGCCGGAAAACGCTTTGAGAGAAGAAAACATAAAGAATCAATCTCTTTCTTGTAAACCCTTTCTGGTGCAATGGTCGGATCCAAAGCAACACGGTAAAAAGGCAGGGAAGTAGCGAGGAGGCTACCATTATCAGAATAAATATTTCCCCTTGTGGCTTTGGCAGTCATAAACTTAAGACCAATTTGATCTGCTAAATCGCGCCACTTATCACCTTCGACTGTTTGTATAACAAACACCCGATAGAGTATTGTAAGCACAAAAAGGCAAACCAAAATAAAGGCTACCCTTACTCTTAGCAATATGTCCCGTTTAAAACTCACCCTTATCTATTACTATTTTATACGGAGGCTTTCCGGCCTCTTCAAGTCCTAACCTTTTTACTTTTTCTAATACTTCAGACCGCTTACTAGCAGTCATATAGTGAGACTTAGTCGTTGTGTAGTCGGCTCTCAAATCCTCTACTTGAACTTCCAAATGATCGATCTCACGAACCAGTTTTTCTGAATAATGTCGATTCCCTATGTACAGCACTCCTAAAAATGTCACAAACACCATTTTAGGTACTAACTGCGGAGGGATACCATCGGTAAAAGCCGCTGAGGGTTTCAGCACCTCCTGCAGTTTGCCAAAAATGCTCTGCTTAGGCTTAGACTCTTCTTTACTTTTATTCCTATACTTATTCGCCATTTATCTTACTAACTGTGTTCGTTTAGCCACTCTTAGTTTAGCACTTCTGGCTCTATTATTCATTTCTATCTCTGCATCATCAGGCACTACTGGTTTTCTCGTCACAGGATCAAAAGGTCTTATCAGGTTTCCGAACTCGTCCTTTTCGACTTCCCCAAAAAATTTCCCTTTTGCGATATAATTCTTTACAAGCCGATCCTCTAAAGAATGGTATGTCATAATCACCAATCTTCCATCTGGTGTCAGATACCTTTCAGTCTGCATAAGCATTTCTTCCAATGCCTTCATCTCATCATTGACCTCAATGCGAATCGCCTGAAAAACCTGTGCAGCATACTTTGCTCCTCCTCTCTTCGCCACTTCGTTAAGTACTGCAAGCAATTCAGTAGTAGTATTGACTGGGCGTGCTTCGCAAATCGCAGAAGCCAACGTCTTAGCATTTTTCACTTCGCCGTACATACCTAACAAACGGTGCAGGTCAGACGGAGAATATTCGTTCACCACGTCCCGAGCAGATAATGACTGGGAAGGATTCATGCGCATATCCAAATCTGCTTCTCCCCGAAACGAAAACCCTCTTTCCACCGCATCAAACTGATGCGATGAGACACCAAGATCGGCCAGTATGCCGTCCACCTGATCTACTCCATGCACTCGCAGGTATTTACCAAACGACCTGAAGTTAGACTTTATGAATATCAAAGAACTACTATCAATCTTCAATGATTCCTGATATGCATCAGGATCCTGATCAAAAACTAGCAGTCGTCCCCCGTTCAATTTTTCTAATATTGCTCTGGAATGACCACCTCCCCCGAAAGTAAGGTCCAAATACACTCCTTCCGGATTAATATCAAGTCCATTCAAACACTCTTCCAGCATAACTGGAACATGGTATTTGTTTTGCACGTTTCTTTTTAGTTTCTACGCTTTAGTTTCTACACCAGAGAATACAGGACCGAGCGATCAGCTATCCATGTATTTCTGTGCCAGTTCCGAATACTCTTGCGGATCATTGATCAGGAACTTTTCGTACATTGGAGGGCTCCACAATTCAACAATGTTTCCCATTCCAACTATCACCGCCTCTCTATCTAATTGTGCGTGAACCATCATCGCTTTTGGCACAATAAATCGTCCATTACTATCAAGCTCCACATGAGCGATGTTTCTAAAAAAGTTCCTTTTGAACGCCCTTTGCTCAGGGTTGAAATCGTTCAAAGCGGAAATCTTATTATGAATTTTCCGGTATTCGAGTATCGGATAAATAATTATGTTGGGGTCCAAACCTTTAGACAATACTATCTCCTTGACCTCTGTATTAACAGAGGCCTCAGGCAGGTTTGCTTTGATCTTCGCAGGAAGAACAAGCCTGCCTTTGGCATCTAGCTTGCAATCATACTCGCCCGTAAAGAACGACATGACTTTTAAAAATATAAACCACCACAACAAATGTAAGAAAAAGTTATCCACATTT
>CAYMST010000330.1:0-4932 GCA_964393115.1 uncultured Roseivirgaceae bacterium
ATGAGACATGCGATGCGAAAGGCGAAATACGAGTTGCTGGAAGTGGGGGACAAGGTAATTTGTTGTTTTCAATTGAACCCACTGTGATACAGCAGAGTAACGTGTTTTCTGCTTTGGACTTTGGTAATTACGTAGTACAAGTTATTGATGAACAAGGTTGTGGTGCTGAATTAAGTGTGGCTGTCTTAGATAGCTGTGTGCCACCAGTTCCAAGCCTTGAAAAAGATATTATGCCATTGGTGAATGCGAATTGTGCGGTTTCAACGTGCCACGGGGGTGGTGTTTTTCCGAATTTGACGACGAAACAGCAAGTAATTACTAATGCGGCTTCTATTCGAAATCAAGTGGTGGTACAAAGAACAATGCCAAGGGGAGTTTCTTTTTTGGAATCCCAACGAATACTCTTTGCGGAATGGATTGATGCTGGATCTCCCGATAACTGAGTAGGTCGAGCTATCACCTATAGCGCATATATTTGGTTAAATCCTTTTGTTTTAAAATGCCAACTGGACCGTGCGTGATTCCGCCAGCACCATGATCATCGTATATGAGTATAGTTAGCTCATTGTCCTGACCATATTTAATGAGATCCCTAGGGATATTGTAGATTCTTAGGTTGTTATACCATTGTGTTGAGCCAATGAGTTTTCCGTTGAAAAAGGTTCGATCTGTATCGTCAATTTTGCCAAGTACAACGACCAAATCTTCATCTTTTGCATTTGAGGGTATTTCAATTTTCTTGCGATACCAAGCATACCCGTCATAATGTTTAAAACCTTGATCTTCCCACCTCCCAGGTACATTTATTGCGCTCCAATCACGCGTTTCAAAGGTTGAAATGTCCTTGGTTGTAAGCTCTTTGGCTTGATTGATCTTATCGATTAAGTGCTGTGACGTTTCTAGTTTTATATCCCATATTCCACGTAGATTCACTATTGAGGCGTTATCACGTTCGTTGGTGAAGATACCAATTTCGCCCGCTACGATACCTCCGGAATGGTGTGAATCATAGACTCTTACTGAGATATGATTTACTCCGTTGTAGGCAATTAATTTCTTTGGAATGGTGTATAACCGATAGGCTTTATAGGCGGAATATAGGTCAGGCGGAAATCTTCCTGAAGATCCGATTAGATGTCCATTGATATATACTTCATCTACGTCATCGATGTACCCTAAGGACAACATATAATGGGCGTTAGGCTTTAATTTAGAGCCATGAAATGTGGTTCTGTACCAAGCAAATCCGTCGTACCCATAGAATCCTTCATTTTCCCATTTAGCTGGGACTCTTATCTGTTCCCAGTTTTGGTCGTCATAGTCTGGGGATATCCAATCCTGGTTATCGCCAAGACTAAATTTCCACTTTCCTGAAAGTTTGTGTGTCATTTTCCAGTCATCCCCTTGAGCCCAAGAGAGTGTATTGACTAGAAAAAACAGTGTCGATAGTATTCTAATTATCTTCGCCAATTATTTCGGATATTAATTTTAACAGCCAATGAAACCAATCTGAAGCATGTCTGTTTTCATGTTTTATCTCTTCCCAGAAGTCTGTTTTTTGTGATTTGGGCACAATAACTAAAGGACCGTGGTAGATGCCTCCACCTGCATATTGGTCATAAACTCTTACTGCTAATACATTGAGCGTATCGGATCTTAATAACCCATTTGGAATATCATAAATTCTGAATTTGCGGTATTCATTATTTCTTCCCCATTTTTTCTCGACTTCACCAGTGGATCCAACCAATGTCCCATTGACGAATGTCTCATCCATATCATCTACCTTACCCATTATCAGAGTAAATTCTTTTTCTGTAAGACGATCTATTAGTTCGAAACTCTTTCTATACCATGCAAACCCGTCATATTCCTTAAATCCATATTCTTCCCAATAGCTAGGGACACCAATACTTGTCCACAAAGAGTCTTTTATGTTGGGATGAGACCAGACTGCACTATCACCGGTTCGGAATTTCCACTCGCCGGTGAGTGAAATTAAGGTTGTTTCCTTTGGGTCATGTTTGGTTATACTCACTTCAGATCCCAGGATACCACCAAGACCATTGTTGTCATATACCTTCACAGCAATGACATTTTTTCCATTCGTGTTGAGTAAATCAAATGGTAATCTATAATGTCTAACGAGCATATACGCACTACCATAATATGGTGGTAAACTTCCTGATCGTCCAATGAGGTGCCCGTTCAGATAGACCTCATCGGAATCGTCTATTCTACCTAGATTTAACTGAAGATCTTGGTTGAAATTTCCTAATTCGAAAGTCTTTCTATACCACGCAAATCCGTTATACCCTTTAAAACCTTCACTTTCCCAGCTAGAAGGAACCTGGATGATTTCCCAGTCTGTATCGTCCAATTCAGAGTCGGCGAAGCTAGCCTGATTGGCAATGCTAAACTTCCACTCACCTGCTAGGTCAATTGGTTTAAAATGCGTCTCAGTACATGAAGCCGCTGATAAAGCAAACATCATCAGATAAATACCCTTAGACCATATATGTATTCTTTTTAAGTACATCCTTTTATTTGATTACTTAACAAATCTCTTGACTATTGGTTAACCGCGTGTCACAGTTATGTTACATGTAGTAAAAACTTGTTTATTACAGACTTAAAAGTTTATAACCAGCCCCATGTACGGTAAGTATAATTGCTGGCTTATTAGGGTTTTCTTCTATCTTATTTCTAATTTTCAAAATAAAGTTGTCTACTGTTCGCGTGGTTGGAGCCTCTTGATAACCCCAAACATTTTCTAATAAGTCAAATCGCGATACGACAGTATTTTTGTTTTGTAACAGATAGTTTATCACCTCAAATTCTTTATGGGACATTTTAACTTCACCATCATCGTCTGTTGCCTTAAATGAGCAGAAGTTAATGGTCAGCCTACCAATCGTAACCGTTTCAGTAGAGGCATGATCACTTTTATGGTCACTCCTTCTGATGACGGCCTTAATTCTTGCGAATAACTCACGAAGACTAAAAGGTTTTGTGATGTAATCATCGGCACCAATTTCTAGTCCTCTAACTTTATCAATTTCTTCACCTTTGGCGGTGAGTAAAATAATTGGCGTTTTTACTTCGTTCGATCTGACTTGCTTACACACATCAAATCCTGAGAGTTCTGGCATCATAACATCTAATAGGATTATACTGTATGAGTTATTTAGTATTTTCTTAAGTCCCTCATAACCGTTTTCTGCTTCATCCACCTCATAACCTTCAAATTCTAAATTATCCTTTAATCCAAGGCGAATATTGGGTTCATCGTCTACAATGAGTATTCTCTGTTTCATAGTTCTTATATTACTTAATTATGTTATAGCTGGGAAAAGAAGTCTAAACTTACTTCCCTTGCCGGGCGTACTTTGTACAATCACCGTTCCTTTATGATCGATCATTATTTTTTGTACCAAAGCGAGTCCTAATCCAGATCCTTTAGTAGTATGAACATCTCCTGTGGGGACTCTGAAAAATTGATCAAAAATATCTTTTTGATAGGTTTTGGGAATACCAATGCCTTGATCTGCTACCTCTAAGAAATTGAAATTACCTGATGTGCCAATCGTAATCGAAATAGATTTCCGATCATCACTATACTTCATCGCATTATCTAATAAGTTATTAACCACCTCAATAATGGACTCTCGATCTCCATGAACAAGGTCTCTAGAACTATTTTTATGAAGGTCGAAATCAAATCCGTTTTCTTTGAAATGGTAATGATAGGATTCTAATACCTCAGAGATTACATCATGAAGACTTGTATCCTGAAAGTCATATTTCTTCTTTCCAGCGCTTAGCTTGGAGAAACTTAGTATGCGATTTACCAGTTTGGATAAGCGAGCTGTCTCTTTGCTGATTATGCCGTAATATTCTTGTTTTTTCTCTTCACTAGTAGCCCTTCCTAGCTCTAATGTTTCTGCGAACATACTGATGAGTGATAGAGGAGTCCTAATCTCATGAGAGACATTTGAGACGAACTCAGACTTTGCATTAGACAGCTGCATTTCCCGAACCATATTTTTATACAAAAAACCAATTCCGAATAATAATACCATTAATAAACCCAATAATATATAGATGTTTTTCGCGGTGTTTTGCTGCACAATCTCCTCCAGATTACTGCCTTTTAGGGTAATGGATAACTTGTGATTAGGGAAAAGCCAAAAATCACGTTTCGTTTTGCTGGCTTTGTCTTTTGATAGTTCCTCATTGAGTTCGTCTGAGGTACTATAGATAAGTTTATTCGAGGCTTTATTAAGAACGGAGATCTCGAATTTACCCTGAGCAATCTCCTGTAGCTTAGGTGCTAAGATCTCTTCAATGAATATAGGGATGTCAATAGTAAGTGTAATGGTGACATGACCGCATAGTGCAGGGTGATCTATAACAAACAAAACCACGGCATCGTTTTCCTTGTAGTTCTGATTAAGCCCACGAATTTTATTATAGTTACTTTTTTTATACCGAATTAGCTTTTCTAATTCTTCATTGTTTTTTTGAATGAGTGCTGTCATTCTATCCATTTCTTCTGAAACAGAATCTTCATTTCCTTCAAGATTGAAGATTCTACTTTGCCCATTTGCGCTTAGATAAATTCGTTTGACGTATTTAATCTTAAATAATTCGAGGTAATCACGTAGTTGTTCACCCCAAATCATTTCGTTCATATCGGTTAAGGCGCTGGTAATCTGTATGCTGTTTCGGTTGATGATATCATGAGAATAAAGGTTGGCAGAGAAGAGTATGGCATCGAGTTGATTGTTGTAAATATCCTTAATGACCGCCTCATTCTTGTTTAACGAGTTGATTTGATAAAAACCATAACCAATAGGGATGATGGCAATGAGCAAGAAGATGATTGATATATGTCTAATCCGGTTTCGCATTCTCTGGATTTCTGTTTCT
>CAYMST010000331.1:0-4919 GCA_964393115.1 uncultured Roseivirgaceae bacterium
CCTATGATGTCCGATCGCCAAGTGGTAATTGTGAAGGAAGCACAAGACTTGAAGGATCTCACCAAGGAAGATAGCGTGAAGTTGCTTTCGGAGTATTTGGCCAATCCATTAGGGAGTACCATATTGGTGATGGCGTATAAAGGTAAGACCCTGGATAAGCGAACAAAACTAGCAAAGGAGCTACAAAAGCGATCCGTTTTATTTACCGCGAAAAAGCTATACGAAAACCAGATCCCCGCTTGGCTCAATGATTATGTCAAAGAAAAAGGTCATGAGATCTCTCCCAAGGCAGCTCAGATGCTCACCAGTAATATTGGAAATAACCTCGAGCGATTAGCTAATGAAGTGGATAAAGTAGTGATCAATTTCTCTGATAAGTCTGTGATTGATGATGAGCTTGTTCAAAAGTATGTAGGGATAAATAAGGATTACAATGTCTTTGAACTGCAAGATGCTTTGGGGAAGAGAAATGTGTTGAAGTGCAACCGGATCATTAATTATTTTGCTCAAAACACAAAATCACATCCTATACAGATGCTTCTCGGAGCACTATATTCCTTCTATTCGAAACTTGTCCTCGTCAACCATGCGCGGGTCACGAATGAACGCGAAATTGCTTCGTTGTTACGCGTAAATCCATATTTTGCTAAAGACTATGTTATTGCGGCACGGAATTTCCCAATAAATAAACTCCACCATTGTTTACGCAGTTTGAAAGAAGCAGATTTGCAATCCAAGGGTGTTATAGCTCAAAATTTGGACGACGGGCAAATTATGAAGGAGCTCGTTTTTAAGCTACTACATTAAATGTTTGGATGGTGTGGCGCATGTTCAGTTAGTGAAATGGAACAGTCCACTTAAATTTTTTAGAGAAAGGTACGTTGTACATCAGGATGATCTTAAAAAGTATTTATTTCTACGTTTTTACTCTCTTGACGGGTACTTCAGTTGTTTTAGCCCAAGGAACGATACATCAGGAAGATCCCAGTAAGCATCTTTTTGAAGGTATAGAAGCATTTGAGAATGGGAAGTACGCTTGGTCAATAGCAAAGATTAATATGCACGAAGAGCTCAACGGTGCTAGTGAGGTAAGTAGCTACTATCACGCACTGTCGAGTGTTGAATTGAATAGTGAAAAAGGTAAGCGTGAACTAGAAGAGTTTGTGTTAAACTACCCCAATTCCAGTTTTGCGCTAAAGGCTCATCTTCAGTTAGCAAATACATACTTCGAGGAGGAATTATTTGATCAAGCCGCTCATGCATTTTCAGCATATTCCCGTACATATACCTTATCAGACGAAGAACAATTTCGACTAGGTTATTCACTCTTGCAGATAGAAGAATTAGATAGTGCTGCAAATGTATTGGACCAAATAGATGTCTTGAGTAGTTACTACTACGGCGGTGCTTATTATGCTGGTATGGTGTTTTTAGACCAAGAAGAGTATGAAATGGCGGAGGAAAAGCTGAGCGCGGCACAAAAATCATCTGCCTATGAGGTTCTTGCGATTACTCCGTTAGCCAAAGTTTACTATGAGTTGAAGTGGTTCAATAAGCTCAATGAATTGATAGCTAAAAGTGTTAACAACCCAGAGGTTGATGCACAGATTTTTCTTTTTGCCGCTGAGATTAATTTTCAAAATGCTGACTATGAGGAGGCAGCGAAGTTCTACCAACAGTATGCCAACCAACAGAAACCTTCTGCGGAAGTCCGTTATAAAACAGGGTATGCGCTTTGGAAGGTTGATAACTTAGCTGACGCTGAAGAGAATTTTAAGATAGCCGTACTGAGTAAAGATAGTATTAGTCAATACTCGGCGTATTATCTTGGGATGATTTATTTAAAAGACAATAACCTCAATTATGCCTATTCCTCTTTTCAGAAAGCTTCTCAGCTCAGGTATAGTCAGCCTATAAGAAAGCAATCGCTACTCAACTGTGCTAAAGTGGCTTTTGATTTAAATAAGTATGATGAGGCTTTGCAGCTCTTTGATCAATACCGAATGGAGTATGGCGAAGAAGAGGGGCTAAATAATTTTATAACACAATGTTACCTCCTCAATACAGATTACGAAAAGGCTATTATCTATATGGAGTCGCTTCAAACAAAGTCATCGATAATAAGGTCAGCCTACCAGATCGCTACATTCGAACAAGCTGTATTGGAATATAATAATCGTTCGTTTGGGAAATCCCTGACCTTGTTTCGTAAAGCCTTGATATATAAAGTAGACCAGATGCTAGTCGGGAAAACGTATTTATATACGGGAGAACTACATTCAATGGTAGGAAAGTACCCAGAGGCAATTCGGAGTTATCAGTCTGCATTGCAAAGCACCAATGATGATAGCTACATACAAAAAATCCGATATGGATTAGGTTTTGCATTTTATAACTCAAGACAATACCAAGAAGCAAAAGAACAGTTTCAACTGATTCACGAAGATTTTCCGGAGAGCGCTACAGTACTGACAAGAAAGGCAGATGCTCACTTTGCGTTAAAAGAGTTTGATTCTGCTATAAAAAGTTATGAAGAGTCTCGCGAAGCAGGGTATTTGAACAGGGGATACTTGAAGTATCAAATCGGAATTTGTAATTATTTCGCCAATCGTCCAGAAGAAGCAAAACAAGAATTTCTGGCTTTTCAATCAACTCTTAGTGATTCAGAATACGCTGATGATGCAGTATACCAGTTAGGGTTAATCAGTATTGAGCATGGAGAATATGTTCTAGCTGAACAGTATTTTTCAGATTTGATTGACAATCATCCGGAGAGTTCGCTTTTACCGAAAGCTATTTTAAAGCGATCCGTGGCACAGGGCAACAATAAGAAATACGAAGCAGCAGCAAACGGTTATAGATTGGTGCTTGAACAATATGCATCTGCTACCATTAGTCAATCTGCATTACTAGGGTTACAGGAGATGCTAGTAAAACTTGGTCGAGAGGAAGAGTTTAGTATTGCGCTACAAAGTTTTAAGAATAAGAGTTCTGATAGCAAATACATCGAATCGTTGGAGTTCGATCAAGGAAAGAAACTTTACTATGCCCAGAAATATAAGGAGTCTATTGATGCACTTAACAATTACTTGGCTGCCTATGATGTTCCAAAACACAGAGAAGAAGCTATTTATCTAATTGGTGAGTCGAGCTACAGGCTAAATCAATATGTTGAGGCACTAGAGAGCTACTATGATATAGTAGATAGGCCAAATGAATTTACAAACCGGGTCATATCCCGAGTGGCTGAATTAGAATACAGACTTAAGGATTTTAAGAAGTCAATTGCTTTTTATAGAAGATTGGAAGCTTCAGCTCGTAATCGCAAGGAAACACTGGTAGCCTATCAAGGGCTTATGAGGGCTTTTTATGCTCAAGAGAATATAGATAGTGCTAGAACCTACGCGGATTACTTGGTCGATGGAGAAAGAGTTCCTACTTATCTCCAAATAGAAGGTCATTTTTATAAAGGAAAGGTATTATGGCAGCTAAAAGAGTTGGAAGAGGCTCAGGATAACTTGTTAATTGTTATGAACAAGTCCAAAGGCGAAATTGCCGTAGAATCGTACTATATCGCAGCGCATATTCACTATCAGAAACAAAGCTACAAGCAATCTATTCAACTGCTTTTTGAATTAAACGATTCCTTTAGTGAATTTGAATATTGGGTAACGAAGTCTTTTATTTTAATAGCCCAAAATTATGAGGCCATGGGGGAGTACTTCCAAGCAGAGGCAACACTGCAATCCGTGGTGGATAACTCTAGTGTCATGGAATTGGTGGATGAGGCGAGGTTTAAACTCGAACAGCTCGATTCAAAAGCAAAATCAATTGTAGGAAAAGACTCTTTAGATAATGGGAAATAAGAAATTTTCATTCGTCTTTTTAGCACACATCACCTTTTTCAGTACGATCTGTTTGTTAGGTCAAGACGTGGTGACACCAGGACAGGATGTGGAAGTTGTTGGGGAAGTAGAAGATGCTGAGATCGTAGTTGAAAAAGATCGAAAGATAGTGCTGCCAAAGGCAACGAGAAATTTTTATCAGGCAGATAAAACACTGAAGAAAATTGAGAAGACAAAGGTCAACCATGAGTTGAAAGAATTTGAGCTTCAGCCAAAGCCAATTATGGTGGAAGTTGAATTTGAAGAGTATGAGTTGCCGGAAAAAGACAAGCGACTATTGAATTATGCATTAGTGGGGTATGGCAATTATGATTCACCCTGGCTCGGCTTGACGTTAAACTCTAAAGAACTTTTACCCTCAATCCCTGAAACCCAACTAAACTTCGAGCATCTTTCCTTTGGTAGAGGCCCAGTTAATCGGGAGTTAAGTGGCGTGTCTGACACCTATTTGTCCCTTAGTAGTGATAAGCAAATCAGCAATGGCATGACAATCGGGCTAGGAGCTTCTTATCTGCGTAACAGCGCATACTATTATGGTGGGCAAGAGGGGATAGAAAAAGAGAAGGATTCTGTTCAGCATCGGTACAATCGATATAAAATAGGATTTAATTTAGGGAATACTGGCTTTATCACTTGGAAAGGGAGTATGGATTTCAAAACGCTATCAGATAACCTCAATGTCAAGGAAGATATTTTTGGTTTGAAATTTGATGCGAGTAAAAAATTAAAGTCTGACTTAACCTTGGTTTTAAAGAGTGAACTTCAGACCGTCGGGTACAAGAGTAATACGTCTACTCAGCGTACTTTGGCAAACGTTTCTCCTGCTTTACAAAAGAAACTAGGGAAGCTTGTGTTAGAGGCTGGACTGGATGGCGTTTATGCAAATGATACCATAATGAGTAGTGATTTTACGGTGTTTCCGAGAGCTGCAGCTACTTTTCATCCGAATGCAAGGTGGATACTACAAATAGGGTATTCGGGTGGAGTTGATAATGTCTTATTGCATGATCTATC
>CAYMST010000332.1:0-4830 GCA_964393115.1 uncultured Roseivirgaceae bacterium
ATTTTCTATCAAAATGAAGTATATATTTTACTTAAGTGATTGTCTAAAAGATTTTTGTGAAAAAATCCTGATAAATACATTATACTCCGGAGTTAATTATAAAAGGTCAACAGGTTTATAATTATCCTATAATGCTGTTTTGCAGAAATGATCACGCTCAATATTATAGTTGGGTTAAGAATCTATTAACT
Source organism: uncultured Roseivirgaceae bacterium (assembly GCA_964393115.1). Classification (GTDB taxonomy): domain Bacteria; phylum Bacteroidota; class Bacteroidia; order Cytophagales; family Cyclobacteriaceae; genus CAYMST01. The sequence goes on from CAYMST010000332.1 coordinate 192, forward strand.
ATCCTAAAACTTATATCGTATGAAAGCAATTTTTCGAGTAGCACTACTCGCTTTGTTGTGTCATGTTCATTTTATGACACACGCTCAATGGCAGACCTTACACCCCGGCGCAGGGGGACGATTGCAAGGTATGTCAGCAGACCCTACTGTTAAAGGTCGTTTGTTCGCCTGTAGTGACATGGAAGGGTATTATGTATCGGATGATTATGGAAGAAGTTGGAAACACGGGTCCCTAACTATCCCAACCTCGTGGGTATGTCAAGTAGAAGGTAGAGGGAATACCATTTGGGCTGGACATGCTCTTGGTCTAAGTAAGTCTACTAACAAAGGATCGTCGTGGAAACATATCAATATTACGAAGAACAGAACGATTGGTATGGTCGAGCTTGACCCAAGAAATCAGAATCGCATTTTTGCGGGTATCAACTGGATGAACCATGAGACTATCGTGAACAAATATCCACAGCAGAAGTCTGATGAAAGGGTAATATTCTGGTCTTTGGACGGTGGTAATTCATGGAAGAAAAAAGCATGGGTTGCTGGTAACGGCGAACCACGGGTTTGGAGTATTCAAGTTAATCCTACCAACTCGAATGAGGTTATGGTGGCAAACAACAACGGACTTTACCGATTCAATCCTACTGGATCAGGTTCATTCACTAAGATCAATGGTCCTGCAGGAGCTGATGGTGTTTGTCGTGGTGCGGATTACACTCCTGACGGAAAGTGGTTATACGCGCTTTACAAAAAAGGTGGTGTGACACACATCTTTGCAAGGAACTTAGCGAACAATGGTGGATGGGTAGATCTAGGAAGTGGTTCATTTAGTCCATCCAACAACTTCTGGTATCCTAAAGTTTATGGTGGATCTACAGCAAACAAACATTACCTATTAATTGGTCAGTACGAACAGAATCCAAACGTAGGATTATATGAGGGAACGTTTACAACAAATGGAAATAATGTTAGTGGTTCAGTGAAACTGATATTGAACTATTCTGGTCCTAACAACAGCTATGACATAGGATGGAACCCATATGTTCCTAACTGTCGGAACTTTACTTATTTCCCATTCAGCTGGAAGAACACACCATTTACTAGAGGTGTTTTCACACAATCACAGCAGTCATATTTTATTGGAGACGCTTCCAATGGAAACAATAACTGGTTGGTGAACTCTACCTTCAATTCAAAGACTATCGCAGGTAAGAAATTTTACTCAGGTCGTGGAACGGCTTCTACGTTTAACTATTCTTCGGCCAAGAGCGGTAACTATATCATTCAGGGTATGGCTGATAACTGTGCATTAGAGAGTTATGACAATGGATTGTCATGGAGACAATTTGATGCCTTAAGGTTGTATGATGGTCACATGACCTATATCAACCCTGGTAACCCTGAAATAGTATTCATGAGTGCAGCTGCTGTATTCGGTGGTGGTAGTGAAGCGGCGAACGCAGTATTGGTATACAAAAAAATGGTTAATAAAGACCCAACAGATCAGTGGAAGCAAATTGTAAGTGCAAATAACAAAAGAGGGCTACCAAGAAACCGTGTGCATCATATGGTTCATAACCCTAATAATACCAAGCAGGTATATGCTTTGACGCATGCTGGGTTATATTATATGAGTGATATCAGAAACTTCGTCGATGGTAATCAAAACTGGGTGAAAGTAAATACACCGGTTTCGTCAAGAGCGCACAATTTGGTATTTGACCCGAACAATAATAATATCGTTTATTATAAGGCTGACGGTGGTACATATCGTGGTACAGGTTCTGGCTCGAGCTTTAATTGGGTTCAGATGAAAAACACTACTGGTACTACAAATAAATTACATAAAGGAGATGTGGTTGCAGTGAAAAAGGGTAACAAGACATTTGTTTATAATTACCAAAATCAAGAAGGTATTGTACGAGGAGATGGTGGCTCTGACAAGTTCAATACCATGATCCTTACTGAAACAAAAGCAATGGATATTTTGGGAAGACCAGTATGGTTCAGGGTTCCTAAGAATGGATCTTACTTATTCAATATTGCCACTGATGGAAATAGCCTTTTTGCTACTTACGGTATCTGGGATGACGTTAGAAAAGGTTATGGAATATTAAAAGGTACTGTTGCTAATAACGGTAATGTTACTTGGACAAATTGGACCGGTGACAATATTTTCTCGATTACTAGAGATATGCAAGTACATGACAATGCACTTTACTTGAGCACTCAAGGAAATGGTCTAGTTCGAAGAGCTATTTCGGGCTCACTGCCAGCGTTACCATCAGCTCCTCCATTCGCATGGCCTGCACCACCGCCTCCAGGAAATGGAGATGGTCTTAAAGGAGAGTACTTCACTGGAATACTTACGGCAGATTCAAATGCTGTAAACTTTGGTTCGAAGATCCTCCAAAGAGTAGATGATGAGATCAACTTCAACTGGGAGTTTGGAAGTCCTGCTAATAGCGTTCCGAACCAGCTATTTGCGGTTAGATGGACAGGTCAGGTTCAACCGTTGTACTCGCAGACCTATACGTTCAGCACAAATACTGATGATGGTGTTAGACTTTGGGTAAACGGTAAGCTTCTTGTTGATAAATGGCAAAAACAAGGTCCAACTGAATGGAGCGGAACGATTACACTACAAAAGGATAAGAAGTACGACATTAAAATGGAATACTTCGAGCGATTCTGGACAGCAAGTGCACAACTTTTCTGGTCTAGCAGTAGTCAACAGAAATCGATTATTCCGGTGCAGCGCTTGTTCTCAACGGGATTCTCTGGTGGAGGTGAACCGTCGAATGTACCAGTAACGGGTGTTAACCTTACTCCGGCAAACGCCACTCTTAATGTTGGTGGAACACGTCAATTGACGGCTACTGTTGCCCCGGCAAATGCCTCTAACAAAGGTGTCTCTTATCAGTCAAGTAAGCCATCAGTTGCTACGGTAAATGGTTCAGGACTTGTAACAGCAATAGCTGCCGGTACTGCTAATATTACCGTTACTACTAACGATGGAGGTAAAACTGATGTGACTTCGATCACGGTTAATGGTTCAAACCCAGATCCAGATCCGGATCCAGATCCAACTTGCTCGAATGCAGACAAGGGCAATAAGCCAGCAGCACCGTGTGAAGTGACCGCCGTGTCTTTATCAGCCACTTCAGCCAGAATTGAATGGACTGATAATTCAAATGTTGCCAACAGATATCAGATCCAGAGATTCTTGACAGGAGATAAGTGGAGACAACTGGTAACATTGAATAATGGCAATGCGACTTCTTATGTAGCCAATAACTTAACGGCTGGTGGAGAATATAGGTTCAGAGTTAAAGCAAGGTCTTCAAATAGTGGGTCTTCTTGGACAGAGAGCGCCAAAATCACACTTGGAGGTGGAGGTGGTGGTCCGACTACCGTACCTGTTACTGGCGTAACCATGAATCCTGCGAATGTTTCGCTTACTGTAGGTGGTACAAGACAGCTGAGTGTTTCAGTGGCTCCGAATAACGCTACTAACAAATCGGTTTCTTACTCATCTAGTAATAATTCAGTTGCTTCGGTAAGTAATTCTGGTCTAGTAACCGCTCAATCAGCTGGTTCTGCAGTGATTACGGTAACAACTCAAGATGGAGGCAGAACAGATGTTACTAATGTATCGGTTACTGGTGGTGGATCGAATGGTGGCAATGAAACAGATCCTGTAGGGTCATGTTCTGCTACTAGTTCGGGTAACAAACCAAATCCGCCATGTGAAGTATATATCGAAGCGACAAGCAGCAATTCGGTAATCTTACATTGGAATGATAATTCAAACAATGAAGACTTCTTTGATATTATGGCCTTCAGAAGCGGTGATACTTGGAGAGCAGGAGGTATGCCTGATGGTGGTAAAAACGCGGAATCTGTAGCTATTTCGAATCTAGTTAGCGGTGCTAAGTATCGATTTAGAATTAAGGCCAAGTCTAATTCTAATGGAGCATCTGCATGGGTGGTAACTGAGGAAATAGATTTAGGAGCAAGTGCAAGGTTTGCTTTAGGGGCTGCTGAAACTAAGTCCGAATCGCTGATTTTATTCCCGAATCCTTCGCAAGGTCAGGTTACTATTGAAAGTTCAAAGAACGGTCAAGGTTTCATTGTGAATGCACTAGGTCAAAAGGTAATGAATTTGAATATCTCAGAGGGACAAAATCAAATTGATTTATCTGGTTTTAGATCAGGTGTTTACATGTTCCTTTTTGATAATGGAAGACATATCAGGTTTAATTTGAAATAATAGGTTTCCAACCAAAATATTAATTTACTGTAAAAAGGAGGTCGTTTTATGACCTCCTTTTTTTATGTAATACAGCGTGAAAATTGTTCTAAAATAAAAGAGTGAAGTGTTGTAACCGCTTTCATGACACTTACTGTTTCTTTCTAGCATCACTGAGGTAAATTGTTAAGTTCCATGATATATATGATTACTACATTTCAAATCGCGGCGTGGAGTTGTCTTTATTATAGGCTTGTTCTATTTGTTTAACAATAACTTTTTAACAAGTAAGGAGGAGAAGCAGTAGTGATTAAACACGCTTATGAGATGAGTGTCATACTTGTCGTTAGTAATTCTCGAATAGTTTCATTTCCCACAACCAGTATTTCT
>CAYMST010000333.1:0-4805 GCA_964393115.1 uncultured Roseivirgaceae bacterium
CTCATCATGAATAATGGTTGTTTTTCATAATTTCTTCTCAGGTCGTAATAAGTCTTTCGTTAATCTCGCTGTTCAACAAATATCTCATCTCAAAAATATATTAAAGAATAAATACTCGTTTTTTTCTTTCGATATTAACGAATGTTAAAGAACAGAGCTCAATTCCTTCGATGAATGACAGATGACACTCGATTTTTGTCTTGTTTTCTCCTAGATAACTGATAAATATCACAGTCGGTCTATTACTATACAGTTATACGCCACTCAAAAACCAACAAAACAAAAACTAAATAAAGTACAAAAAACGAGCTTAACGAAAGCTTCTAGAATTGCATTAAACAAATAGATTATTAAACTTTATCAACTAAAGCCAATATTCAATTAATTGACTAGTCTGAAACCGGATAAACAATCTTCAATGACTGAGATTACCAAGTAGTTAGGACCATTGTTATACAGTGAAGGACACAGACCGGTCTGTTAAGTATACACCGCTCAAGGTTATCGAAAAAACACCACTATTTATAAGGCTCGAAGCAGCCTAAGAAGAACAAAAAGTTCAATATAAAGCACTTTACAAAAAAAGCTATAAGCACTGGTATAGCCAAAAATACCTACCAGTGCTCAAAGTGAAAAATATCTGGCTAAAAGCCATATCTCATTTACCGAACGCTTATTCCTACTCCGGCGCTAATAGCACTATATTTCTGGAGAGTATAGTCGGCGTGCAAGGTAATAACGGCTAGCTTAATTCTTAATCCAGCAGAGGCTCTCAGTCCTCCGCCTCCTGAAAAATCATTGATAGATACTGGATCACTTAAGGTCTGCGAAGACGATGCTCCGGTAGTAAAAATATAGTCACCTTCGACTTCTAGCTCCCCATTAACAGAGTTAAAACCTACGGCCACATAAGGTGTAAGTACCGAAATCTTCTTAGAGGCGATGATTTGTGCGGTAAAAGACGATACATCCATATCAACAGTTCCGTTCTCAATTCTAAAATTTGGATCACTTGAGCTGAGATCAAAGTCCATTCCAAACTTCGAGTACGCCACCAAAGCCGACAAACTAAACGGCAATAACTTAACACCAGGAATCCATTGTTTAATATTATGCTTTATGCCGAACCCAATAACATTAAGTGAAAAATCATCATTGTCAAGAGTAGCATACCTACCTATTATTTCCGTCCCTTTTACCAACCCAATAGAAAGATTTAAAGTAGGAACAGGAACAAATTCCACACTCTCGAAAGCACCGCCAGGGGCATCAAATGGAGTCGTCTGTGGTGTGTATGTAAAAGGACCATTTGGGCCTTGTAAGGTGATTGGATCGCCAGTAAACTGTAACTGTTCGCTAGTTTTTCCACCAGCCAAAGTCGGGAGCTGTCCACTACCGTCACTTGTACCAGCTATCTCCAAAGAGCCATAGTCCGCAGAATTGAAATTAAAAAACTCGTCCTCTGAAGGGATTTGCACTGCGTTAACTGAAAGCGTAAGATCAAACCCCAATAGCTTATGTGGTTTCGCGGTGTTGTACCAACCTCCAGCCATACCGTTTCCAACAGCATTGACCATTGGAGAAGAGTATGATTTTAAGTAGTTGGATGCAGCTGATGGCTCCAACTGAAACAAATTACTCAGATCCTGCGCCTGCACAGAGACAAAAGCTACAGACAAAACAAATAGTAAAGAAAACCTCATAATAAATCTAATTGTGCAAATCACTTGATCATCAATAATTTTATGATTCACAGTCAAACATACAAAAGCAGAAAGTGAAGTAAGTCATTTCGTATAAAGATTGCAAACTCACCCGGGCACGTTAAGAATATCAACACAAAGTTTGACATTTCCACTAAGGCAACTAAATTTGCAAGCAACCCCTAAATAAGAATAATTACTATCTAGAATTGAGTACTGATTTAGTAAATATTAAAAAGACCCTTTCTAACTATAGTCTGAAGGCCACACACTCCAGACTCGTAGTGCTTAGCCATCTTCAAAAAACAGCTGAGCACCCTACCGCTGAAATGGTTTTTGATACGCTATCAGAGGACAACCCAAGCATCTCTAAGGCGACGGTATATCGGATTTTAGACGACTTCGCAGAAGTGGGGCTAGTCAAAAGAGTCGCGAATAAAGACGGACTCAATCGTTATGACGCCAATCTAGAACCCCACAGCCATATTATTTCTACGAACACCAATGAAATCCAGGACTACATGAACGAAGAGCTTAACGAACTGATACACCAGTTTTTTAAGAACAAACAATTTGAAAACTTTAATGTTACCGATATCAAGCTTCAAATAAACGGGGAGAAAATCGATCCGCAGAAGTCAATTAAAATTTTGTAATCATTTAAATCATAACAAATATGTCACTAGTTGGAAAAAAAGCTCCTTTATTCAAAGCTCCTGCTGTAATAAACGGTGAAGAGATCGTTGAAGACTTCTCTTTAGAGCAATACCTTGGTGAAAAAGAGGTTGTTTTCTTTTTCTACCCAAAGGATTTCACTTTCGTTTGCCCAACTGAAATCCTTGCTTTCCAGGCTAAATTAGCTGAGTTCGAAAAAAGAGGAGTTGCTGTTGTTGGTGCATCTACCGACACAGAAGAATCTCACCTTGCTTGGCTGAATACTGCTAAAGAAAATGGAGGAATCCAAGGAGTGACTTACCCAATAGTTGCAGATGCTTCTAAAACTATTGCTTCTAATTTCGGAGTATTAGGTGGTGACTGGAACTATAACGAAGAAGGTGAGCTTGTTTTCGAAGGTGCTCCAATCGCATATCGTGGTACTTTCTTCATAGACAAAGAGGGAATCGTGCGTCACGAAACAGTAAACTTCTTCCCTATCGGAAGAAATATCGACGAGTATATCAGAATCACAGACGCTTGGCATCATAACTTGAAATTCGGAGAAGTTTGTCCTGCGAACTGGGAAGAAGGTCAAGATGCGATGAAAGCTACTAGAGAAGGTGTCGCAGAATACCTAAGTAGCCACTAAGCTAACGATAGTCTTTAGCGAATTCATAAAAGCCCTTTGAGTACTCAAAGGGCTTTGTTTTTATGTCAAAAACTTAATAATGTCTGGTACTAGTCCCGATAAGCTCTATACTTCCCATTTCGGGCTTCTATGCCTATCTGGGTTTCTTTTTTTTGCGGGATTCAACATGGTTATCCCTGAGCTCCCCGATTATCTAGAAAGCCTAGGTGGATCAGACTACAAGGGACTGATTATCTCTTTATTCACACTAACAGCCGGGTTGTCAAGACCTTTCAGCGGGAAACTTACAGACAAAATCGGACGGGTTCCTGTAATGATCTATGGAGCTCTGGTCAGTGCACTCGCGGCTTTATGCTATCCTTTTGTATCAAGCATCATCGGGTTTCTAGCCTTACGTTTTTTTCATGGTATGTCCACTGGTTTTAAGCCCACGGGCACTGCCGCATATGTCGCAGATATTGTACCTGTGTCCAGAAGAGGTGAAGGCACGGGACTATTAGGGCTTTGTAGTGGTATTGGGATGGCTGCCGGACCTTACTTAGGGTCAGAGGTTACCTCCATTTTCTCACTCAACACGATGTTCTACTGTTCCTCTGCTCTCGCTATTCTGTCAATACTTGTTTTATTTGGCATCAAAGAAACGTTAACTGACCGTGAACCTTTCCAGGCAAAACACTTAAAAGTTCGTCAAGCAGACTTTTTAGAACCGCTGGTATTCCCCACCGCACTAGTCATGTTACTTAACGTGTATTCTTTCGGCATGCTTCTTACCGTAACCCCTGAGGTTGGGAGACTATTTGGCTTTACCAATAAAGGGACTTACTTCTCAGCATTTATTACCGCATCAATAGCTGTTCGATTTATCGGTGGCAAAGCTTCCGATAAGTTTGGAAGGACACCCGTATTAATGGCATCCTCTGGACTAATTGTCACGGCACTGATATCTACAGGCCTAGCACAAAATCAAGTCACGTATCTTATTGGGGCTGCCATTTATGGACTAGGGATTGGGCTTAATCACCCGACTGTAATGGCCTGGACAATAGACTTATCAAGCCCACAGCACAAAGGAAGAGCCTTTGCGACCATGTATATTGCACTGGAAGTGGGTATCGGTCTTGGAGCATTCATTAGCGGCACCTATTTTTCCCCAAATAAGCAGGGCTTTTTGTTGAATTGCTTAATTGCAGCGGGGTTTGCGGGTAGTGCATTGATCTATTTACTCAAAAAGCAGTTGACTTACGCCAAGCATACTTCCTAAGTCTTATAATCAAAAGAACTACAGTGAATTGGTGAACTTGATAAGCAGCAACCTTAAGTCTTCAAACTCTGTGAGTGGTAACGTTACGGCTCTATCCAAAGGGTCATGATAAGCTTGAATTCCTCCTAAAGTGTAAATAAAAAAACTCGGTATACCCATTTTGTGAAACACGCAATGGTCACTATTACAGGACGCACCTCTAGTTTTTAATTGTGATAAAAAATTGTACCTCCGATTATACTTCGTCATTATGGAGAAGTATCCTTTATGAACAAGGCTGTTCACCACTTGGATACCATCATCTCCAGTACCCACCATATCAAGATTTATGACAAACTTAATTTTCTTTAAATGAGTCAATGGCGATGAAGCGTAATACCTTGCTCCTATTAATCCCGCCTCTTCACCGCCAAACGCGATAAATACGAGATCAAAATCTGGGGTGTTTTCAGTTTTGGAAAAATACTCCGCAAGACTCAGTAACATCGCCACTCCGCTAGCATTATCGTTGGCTCCGGGGAAATATGTATCCCTC
>CAYMST010000334.1:0-4787 GCA_964393115.1 uncultured Roseivirgaceae bacterium
TAATAAAAACAACATATAGAAAACCGAATATAATTAATCTTTTCATATTAATAATTTTTAATAATTCAAAAAATAAAGCCTTGTCCACGTTTTCCCTTAGTTTTCATGGAGGACTCAGTTCTTAATACTGAAAAGATTAGTAGTGTCAACAGCTGAACTGATTTTTCTAGTCTAGTTTTATTACTCTTTTGGCTGACATAGCTTGAATTGCTTTGCCCTGGCTCGTTAAAAAGCCTTATATATTTAACTCGTCAGCAGTTTTTCTAAAGCACATACCAGACTTACGGAGTAGAGTAGCCTAAGCACTGGCACTTCTATTATTGGCATTAGTAGAAGCTTTCTTTTTAGTTGCTTCAGCTCCTTTCTGTCTTCCTTCATCTGTGAAGTTTTCAAGCTTTCCAGGTGTAACACCTGTTCGTTTTAAGGCTTGTAATGAATCCTTTGTACGTTGGCTTGTTTTCTGGCGTTCATCCCTGGCCAGTGAGAATTTAACCGCTTTGATAAAGTCATTCTCATTCGGGGAAGTGGAGTCTATATATCCGCTGGCGCGCTTTTGTGAGGCTGTTTAAAAACGATTATCTGTTTTAAATTTAAGTCATCCGTTTCAAAGAAGGAATAGACAGAGATCAAGTTCAGTTTTTCACTAGCCTAAATGATTTAGTTGATGAACGACATTATGTTCGATTAATAGACCTATTTGTGGATGGTTTTATGTCTGATTTCATAAGTTGTTTTGAAAAGGGGAAAAACAAACTGGCAGGAAGGCTTATCACCCAGGGATGTTGTTGAAACTATATACTTATGGTTATTTAAATAGTGTTTCCAGTATTAGGAGATTAGAAAAAGAATGTAAACTCAATTTAGAAGTCATTTGGTTGACTGGTTACTTGTGTCCCGACCACAAAATCATATCAGATTTCAGAAAAGAAAATGGAGATGGTATCCAGTTAGCATTCAAACAGCTAGGTAAACTGTTAGAGAGTAATGGTTACATTAAAGGTCATACTACCAGTATAGATGGTTCAAAAATCAGAGCTAATGCTTCGATGAGTATTGGTTTGGAAAGTATTGAAAAAAGGCTTCAAAATCTTGATATTCAGATTAATGATTACTTATCCAGATTAAATGATATGGACAATTACGATGATGAATTAGAAGAGAAGCGTCAGGCAAAAGAAAAACTAGATCAAGAAATTGAGCAGTTAAGGCAACAGGTTGAGGAGCTTCGTGATAAAAAAAAGCCCCCCCTGGCGCGCTTTTGTAAAGCGTGACTGTTGTTAAAGTTGGTGGCATGGAAGCAGCGTTTGTTATGCGACGTTGGTACCACAACTGTTCATTCAACAGAATCGATTTGAAAGATGATACGGTAATGGACATGCTTTACAAAAGCACGTCATAAGTATTACTGTCACATATCATAAAGTCGTCAGGGTTGCAAGGCCTTTACTAACTTCTTACTATCCAGATACTCAAAGTATCGAGCACTAACCGCAAATGTTGAGTCTAATACGACCATAGTAGGAGGGGCGAACTGACCGTTTCTGAGTGCTAAGAGCTGTGCTATTTGATGGAGTGGAGTTCTGGATATGTTGATCTGATCATTTACGAATGCTTTACCACCAAAGTGAACTGTTGATTCGCTTTCTGCATCAAAGCGAACAGCATAATAACGTGTGTTGAGCAAATTGACCACATCGGGTTTGGTGAAGACTACTTTATCCATTTTTCTACAGTAGGTACACCAGTCTGTATAAAAGTCAATGAATACTCTTTTTGGCGTGTTGGTTGATAGCGAGTCTTCGAGTTGCTCGAAAGTGAGCCAATTTACCGATTTTGCTTCTTGTGCGTTCGAAAGATCACATTGGAAGAGCGAAAAAGCTAAGATAACACGGATGTATACTCTTTGTATCAACGCAGTAGATTACCAATTTTAACCGAAATAAAAACAGAACGAGGAGCAGCTGGCCCGTAGACAAAGTCAGAGTCGCGTTCCGGCCCTGAATCAAACTCTGGCTGATAGCTATTGAATAGGTTTCGTACACCGCCACTTACTTCCAGATGAAAGTCATCGGAGATGTCAAAATGGTAGCTAGCCTTCAGGTTTACATCAAAGAACGGATTAGAATCAAGTAAATCCGGTGATCCATCTGCGCCGACGACTCTTGGTACGATCATAGAGCCAGTGTATGAACCGGTCAAATCAACTTTGAAGGCCTGATTAAAGTTATAAAAGGTAGTGAAGTAACCGTAAAGGTTAGGATTTCTGATAAACTCATCCACGATAATGGCGTCTTCTCCCGTATCCTCGGGGGCAAAGATTTCCTGATCTTCGGAGAAACTAGTTCGTTGGATCGTACCGCCTAGTTGGAACGCCAGTTTCTTCGATGGTGAATAGCCAACTTCTACATTAACTCCAGATACTGTAGCTCCTTCTCCGTTTACCACTTCCTCCAATATGATATCACCAATGTCTCCGCGACTTACTTGAGTAAAGGGGTCATGCAGCTGAGTGTAAAACCCTTCCAGTAACAAATTGAACTGCTTTAGTCCTGCATTTTTAGTATAGTTCAGAGACCCTGTAAAAGCATCCGAGGTCTCCTTGTCTAGATCATCAGATAACAACACGAACACTTGGTCGCCACCAGCTGAGGAAATATGTAAGTCCTCGTTGAAGGCTTGCGGTGCTCGGAATCCTCTGGCATAGCCACCCCTGAACTGTAGGTTATTATTGATCTTGTAGAGTAGTGTGGCACGTGGGCTAAACACTCCTAAGTTTACATTTGAAGTTCTTTCTTCTCCTACTACTGAATAAGATCCATCTACATTAGAAACATCATATCTACCTCCGAGTAAGGCAGTAAATCGCTCGTTGACTTTCCATTCATACTGAGCAAACAGCCCAGTGGTATTTACTTTTTGATCGACAAAACGTCCATAGCCCGCGATTTCGTCTCTGGTCTCATACCGCTGGTTTTCAAGGCCTAAGGTAAGGATATTGTTATTCGTAAAGTGTCTGGTATACTGAGCCCCAGTTACGATAGCCAAGTCTTCGGTTAACCCATAGGAGTTGGCCGCTAGTGTACTATCCTCAGCCGTCCGTCCACCGCCAAGTCCTCCATAATAGCTGTCACGTCCTGTACTTTGAGCAGAGGCATATATAGAAAACTTATTTCGATAGTCCTTGCTCCATTGTTCATAATTGATACCTCCAAAGAAGGTATTGTGATCGAGCTCCTCCGTAATATCCGTAAAGTGTGGCGCTAGGTCTAGTAGGTTACCACCTCGTCTATATTCTTCTAATGCACTAAAGTCTAGTGTGATCTTATTATGAGCACCAGGCTTAAAAAAGGCTTTTGCTCCCATTACTGTATTTTCTAATTTCACCAATTCGGTAAATCCGTCTCCGTTCGCATCATAGCTATCACGGTTACGACTCATGCCATAAAACGTAACACCGCTAGTTAGTGCTTCATTCACCACCGAACCACTGAAGTTATACGTCTGGTCTAATGCGTCCCCATCTACCAAAGCGGTATTGGACTTGATCTCCCAAGCGTTTTCAACAGGATCCTTAGTAATAATATTGATAGTGCCGGCGATTGCATTTGATCCGTAAAGAGCTGATCCACCGCTTCGTACTACTTCTACTCGCTCTACGATGTTAGTAGGGATTTGGTCAAGCCCATAGACGCTATTAAGAGCGCTGAAGATAGGACGACTATTGATAAGTATTTGAGAATAAGCCCCTTCTAATCCGTTGAGCCGCACTTGGGTGAACCCACAGTTCTGGCAGTTGGTTTCCACACGCACCCCGGGTTGGTAGTGTAATCCCTCAGACAGGGCAACAGACTGAGTAGCATTGAATAACTTCTTGTTGACTACGCCTACTACTACGGGACTGTTAGCACGATCCTGCTCATAGCGTGATCCTGATACTACGATAGTTTCTAGATTTAGAAGATCTTCCGTCATTTGAATCTGAACGTTAGCCTCAGAGCCAGATTCCACATCGATACGTTGGGTATACGATCGCAAACCTACGGCACTTACTTTTAATTCATATGATCCAACAGGAACCTTCTGAATGATAAAATAACCCTCTTCGTCAGTGGTGCTTCCGTATGTGGTGCCTTCAAGACCTACTGTTACAAAGGTCAAAGGCCCTTCATCAGAGGACACCTGACCTGAGACAGAACCAAGTTGATCTTGTGCCTGAATAGAGAATGCTATTAAGCTTAAAATAATGACCTGCAAGCTCTTTATCATGTGTATTCTTTTACTTCTAATGGTCATTTCATGTAATTAACTTGTATAAAATCTACAATTCGTCCCTTCAATTTTGACCTCACTTAGTAGGATTAATTCCACCACTCAAAGTTCGAATATGATCTTCATACTTTGAGAACGTACCTCGAGATGGTTGATTTCCTCAAGGCTTGTATGGCTAATAATGCAATTGATTATCACGTAGTTTCACAACTTTCAAACTGATTATATACAACCACTCTATAATTTCTCTGTAAAACTAAAACATAAAAATTAGACTAGCCTAAATTTTATTTGAGAAAGACAATAACTTTATCATAAACGAGATGATGCAAATAGAAAAGTATCAAAAGGTCTCTTTATGGTCATAACACGAGTTCTATTATAATTCGTCTCTATATGATTTCAGTAAAACAATTATTTGCTCATTTACAGAGGTTCGTCCTAAAGCCGGACAGGCTCTTACCGCATCGGCGGTCCGATTTTTTCATTGGCAAAAAAGTATCGGACCGCCGACGCGG
>CAYMST010000335.1:0-4787 GCA_964393115.1 uncultured Roseivirgaceae bacterium
ACCCATTCTGAGTCAATACCCAAATTCAAGCGGAGATCTTGGTCATAAGGCATCAGTTGTTGCAAACCAAAACTAAAAATTCCATGTGAACAACCGCCATATCGTGCCTTCGACATATCTCGAAAACCATATCGACTCGGTAAAAAAGGGCTATGAAAGTCAATTTGGTGTAACGTTTGATATTAGCTATTCCATCCAAAAGCCCTCTACTGATACGATTGCAGTAGATATGCAAAACCTTCCGTTTCGAGAAACGGATGGTAGCATACTTTTTAGGCCTGCTGGTCATGGGGCGCTTCTTGCTAACCTCAATGATTTAGATGCTGACGTAATTTTTGTTAAGAATATTGACAACGTCGTTCCGGACAACATCAAAGGTGATACCTATTCCTACAAGAAAGCTTTAGCGGGTTTACTTTTAGAAACCCAAGAAAAGGTATTTACCTTCCTGAATAAATTGGATGAAAGTGATGACCCGAGCACAATTGGTGAAGTAGTTAGTTTTATTGAAAGCAAATTACAGTTGAAAATTGGTGATGCGCTTCCTAGCGAGGGTTCTGAAAGACTAGCTTTTCTCCGTGCTATTCTTAATCGACCAATACGCATTTGCGGTATGGTAAAAAATGAAGGTGATCCAGGAGGTGGACCGTTTTGGGTTAAGTCTGAGAACGGGACGGTGTCTTTACAAGTGGTGGAAACAGCTCAAATTGACTTAAGCGATACAAATCAGAAAACTATTTTTGATCAGTCTAGTCACTTTAATCCTGTTGATTTAGTCTGTGCTACTCGTGACAGCAAGGGTGAAAAGTTTGACTTACTTCAATTTCGAGATCCTAAAACCGGATTTATTACCGAAAAATCTAAAGATGGAAAATCTCTAAAAGCACAGGAGCTCCCTGGCCTTTGGAATGGATCTATGTCTAACTGGAATACTCTTTTTGTGGAGGTACCTATTTCCACCTTCAACCCAGTTAAGATCGTCAATGATTTATTGAAAGATACACACCAGTAACGTAAATTAATGATAGGTCTTAAGCTGAAAAGAGGTGCTTCAGGCCTTTCTGAAATATTCAAGCCGAGCAAATTTGCTCGGCTTTTTTGTTGTCTACTTTTTCGTTTCCGATGCTTTCATTGTTCATTATCATACTTTTGCACGAGCTTTTCAAGTTGCGTGCGATCTGCCGTTATCGTTGGATCAGCGTATATCCTCGTTGAGAGCTTGCCAATTACACGTTTGTTGTAGCCCAACTTCTCTGCCATTTCCTCACAAAACTGTATTTCAGTAGTATAGATCTCTTTGTCTATCTTCATGAGCTGAACAAGGTTATACAAATAATCAAACCTTTCATTACTGGAAAGTACCTCAAGCGGTGGGAGTGGTTCTGGATTTTCCAGTAGCTCTTGAATTTCTTCTCGGCTCACTTGATTAACCTTTCCGATCATGTATACCATGCCTCTTTCTTCACCGCTAAAATCTCCGTCAATCTTCGCAAGGTTTATTAGTACACTCAAATGTGCTTTAATATTATTCATATCTCTATCTGGTCTGTGTCTATCTGATGCAAAGCTAAGCATGATCTTTAATTTGAAAGTTCGATTTTATCCCGATATCAGCACCTATAGCCATTTGTTTTTCAGAGTATTGTCATGCGGGCACACTACCATTGACCAAAAGAAGTGCAATCAACTAATAGGGGTGGTTTCTTTCAGTGGAATTAGCTGCCAGTTTATTTACAGGCCTTTGTCCCTGAGTCGGGTGAATTTCTATAATGACGGCAGCCACCCTTCTCAGTGGTTCGCCCTGGTGGCGCGAACAAAAAATCTAGCGCTGGCCTTGCGGCTACCGTTTTGCTCGAAATCGATAGTCACGTTATTATGTATATGTCATTGGTTCAAAATAAATTAAATTTAGATTTTGATGACGGTAAGTCATTTGATTACGATAATTGCAGATTATTTCATGTTTAGATGATATGAGACAAAGGTTGTTACGTGCGGGTGCTGATGAACTGAGCTACGAAATACGAGGAATCGTAAAGAAAGCAGAGCAAATTGAAAAACTCGGTATAAAAATATTGTGGGAAAATATTGGTGATCCAATTCAAAAAAACTTGAAGTTGCCAAAGTGGATGACCGATATTATTCAAGAAATTGCTGAAGATAGCAGTAGCTATTCCTACAGCCACTCGAAGGGTTTACTTGAAACCAGAGCTTTTTTAGCTGACTTAAATAATAGGAGAGGGGGCGTTCAGATTAATGTTGATGACATTACATTTTTCAACGGGCTTGGTGATGCTATTGGTAAACTCTATCAGTACTTATTACCTACCTCGCGAGTTATTGGACCGTCACCGGCATATTCAACTCATTCTTCAGCTGAAGCGGCTCACTCGAATCACAACCCCATTACCTATAAGCTGGATCCAAAGAATAGTTGGTATCCTGACCTAGAAGATCTTTATAATAAAGTAAAATACAATCCTGGTATTGTAGGTATTCTCATCATCAATCCTGATAATCCAACGGGGATGGTATATCCCAAGGAGATTCTGGATGAAATGGTCAAAATTGCGAGGGAGTTCAATTTATTCCTCATACAAGATGAGATCTATTTGAACATTGTCTACAATGGAGCCAAATCTTATGCACTGGCAGAATTCATTGGTGACGTACCAGGCATTGCTTTAAAAGGTATTTCGAAAGAGTTTCCTTGGCCTGGTTCTAGGTGCGGATGGGCTGAATATTACAATCGCGATAAGGATATTGAATTTAGCCGATTGTGTCAGACCATCGATAATGCGAAAATGATCGAGGTGAGCTCCAGCAAACTCCCTCAAGTCGCTATTCCGCGTGTTATGCAACACCCCAATTATTGGAGTCATCGCGAGGCACTTAACAAAGCCATAGGAAACCGAAGTAATCGCATCACTCAATTGCTGGGTGACATTCCTTACATTGAGTTTAACCCTACAAACGGGGCGTTTTACAATACCATTATATTTAAGCCGGAGTATTTACAAGAAACAAAAGAGATACCAATCAGTAACCCTGAGGCGAAGAAACTTTTTGATACTTGGATCAACGCAGAAAACAATACTATTGCCAAAGATAAATTGTTCACCTACAACTTGTTAGCGGCAGAAGGTGTGTGTGTCGTTCCGATTAGTAGTTTTTGTTCCGACCTTCTTGGGTTTAGAGTAACCCTATTGGAAGAGGATGAAAACACCCTAATCGATACATTCGAGAAAATTCGAAAGGGAATTTTATCATTCGTTGGGGCTTAACCCCTGTATGTTCACTTTGATTTTTATTTGTATGGTTTTTTGATAAAATTTAGCGCTAGAATATATAACAATTCAAATAACAACCCCTGAGGGTTGACACTACTAAACTGCATGACTGATGAAGGAGAGTAGGATACTAATTGGTTGTACGACTAGTGATAAAAGTTGGCTCAAAAACATTCAAAAATGGGAATCGAAGGGTTTACTCGAGGACGCTAACATTATACCTCAAGCTCTTGATAGTCGTTTTCACAGCAAAGCGGAAGTGAAGGCTCATTTACTCGACCGCATAGAGGAGATGGATATCTGCGTTTTATTGCTTGGTGACACTCGTCTTCCTGAGCTCTGGTTGGAGGCCATAGTTGAACTCTGCAGGAGGTTGAAAGTACGTTTGATTTGTCTACGTATTCCTCAGACCAAAATTCCTAAACCAGAAACGCTAAAAAGTTATGTAGAGCTGGTTTTCAATCCTAATGCCATTTTAAGTCAGATCCGAAGAGCGCGACATAATCGTGAAAATGATATCATCAATGAAACAGATTTGTTTCAAGACCATGGTGACACCAAAGCTTTTTTCGGTTGATGTCAAATAGCCGATAGACAATCTGGCTATTTTTTGCGTTATTAGTATATGAGGTTTATTGTAACATTAGTTTTTTTCTTGGTTTTTGGTGCAAATGTGCAAAGCCAAAGTAATGGTATCCATTGGAAATCCATCCAAGAAGTTGAGAGTCTGCAAAAACAGGAGCCTAGAAAGGTATTAATCGATGTGACTGCGGAGTGGTGCGGATGGTGTAAGATAATGGACAAGAAGACATTCACTGACAGAGATGTTTTCGAATATGTAAATGAAAATTTTTATGCCGTTAAAATGGATTACGACAAAACTGGTCCATTTAAATTAAACGGAAAGCAATATAGTCCTCAAGTACTTGCACGAGAACAAAACATCAGCGGTCTTCCTGCTTTGGTCTTCATCAATGAAGACTATTCCTTGATTATCCCGTCAGAGGGTTATAAAAAACCAAAGCAACTTCTGAGTGAGTTAATCGCTTTTAATGAAAATTAAATAATAGAAAAGTTGTCTTGCCGTATGTAAAGGGTCAATGTCGCAAAGCATATTGACCCTTTTTGTTTTATACTTACAAAAAATTCTCTATTATATAGAATCCATAGGGTAATTATGCAGCAGAGTAGGTTTGAACGGCGTATGGTTAGATTTTATATCTAATTTTTAAAATTGAATTCTGCGACTTTCTTGGTTATAACTTAACGCGTAAACCTGAGTTCGATTAATATTTCATCTCCAAACACTTATCATCTCATTTACAGACGCTTCTCCTCAAGCCGGACAGGCTTATACCGCATCGGACCGCTGGAAAAATCGGTCCGCCGCCGCGGTGATGAAAAAGTATCGGACCGCCGACGCGGACAAAAAATCTAGCGAACGCCGCGCGGCAAACGTTGCGCAGAAAGATTTGAAACTGGCAGACATTCTGCGCC
>CAYMST010000336.1:0-4763 GCA_964393115.1 uncultured Roseivirgaceae bacterium
AAGCATTTGTGGGTTTAACTGCAAAGCGATTAATCCACTAAAACTATCCTTCCAGCTATGACTGACCCCCAACCATAGCTTTTTTGACACTAATACATTCATGTTAAGATCCATTTGGGTTGGCGCATTACCTACAGCCTTGATCATGATATTTGGTTTGAACAATAACACATCATCAATACCAAATACATAACCCGCTGTTACAAACATATGCCTTTCTAATAACGAACTAACCGAATCAAAGCTCGAAAGTTTTATTTTAAATAGGTTTGGCACTGCCGCACCGACGTAAAATTTATCCGTATGCAGCATAAATCCTGCCCCAGCATTTCCTTTTAAGAAATTATCCCTATTTCCGTCAAACAATGGATCATTAGCATTATCTCCTGCCACATTTAGCTCCGCAAGATTATTAAGTACCTGATGCAGATTGAGTTGAAGTCCAAGGGACAGCTTTAATTTTTCCTTTATTTTGATGCGATATGCATAACTAAAATAGGAATTAAAGTTTTCTGTAGACCCAACCTTATCACGATAAATTAATGCGCCCAAAGAAACCGGACGATAATTTAGTGGGGAATGAATGCTAATGGTCTGGGTGCTCGGCGCTCCCTCAATTCGGCCATTTACCCCTAACCACTGATGGCGAGTCAGTGCGCTTACACTAATCCCGTCATGAATCCCCGCATAGGCGGGGTTCAAAGCAAGTCCATTGTACATATACTGGGTAAACTTATAGTCTTGTTGAGCAATAGCTACCCTTGAGACAGCCATTGTACAAAAAATCATCACTAGTAAAAAACACTTATTCATGGCAGTCTAAATTATTTTCTCAATACGATATATCCATTTTGTTCAATCACTTCTCTCGAATCATCTCCTTCCAGACGAAGGATATAGAAATAAGTACCCGCTGGCAACGGACCATCTCCTCTTCCTGTATTTCTAATTCCAGAAAATGCATTTTCCGGAGTTATCGGCACAAGATCTCCATTATTCGGCAGACTATACTTGGCCCCGTCGGGCAACCTCCAAACAACGTTCCCCCATCTATTGTAAATGATCATAGAATGCTTGTTATCGAATGCTTCTAACACATTTCTATTGATCATAGTCCAATCATTTTTTCCATCCCCGTTAGGTGACAGCTTAATTCTTACAGGTATCTTTTCACCTTTACATAAATATAATTTCTCCGTGTCCGATAGTCCAGGTAAGCAATCTGGAACTCCGGTAGTATCCGAACTGATAAAATCCAACTCTTCCTGGAAGTCTGGGGTACCATCACCGTCGGAATCGACTGGATTCTCAGGATCTCCCGCCTCTTCGCTATCTGGCTTACCATCATTATCCGAATCCGTCTCTTGGAAGTCTGGAGTACCATCACCGTCGGAATCGGCCGGATCACTACCATCATTACCAGCTTCTACACTATCCGGAATACCGTCTTCGTCCGAATCTGTCTCCTGGAAGTCTGGTGTACCGTCTCCATCTGTATCCACAGGATCATCACCATCGCTACCCGCTTCTACGTTATCAGGAATACCATCCTCGTCTGAATCGGTCTCTTGGAAATCTGGTGTACCGTCACCATCTGTATCGACTGGGGCATCTCCATTACTACCCGCTTCTACATTATCTGGAATACCATCCTCATCCGAATCTGTCTCCTGGAAGTCTGGTGTACCGTCTCCATCTGTATCCACAGGATCATCACCATCGCTACCCGCTTCTACGTTATCAGGAATACCATCCTCGTCTGAATCCGTCTCTTGGAAGTCTGGTGTACCATCACCGTCCGTATCTACTGGGTCATCTCCATTACTACCCGCTTCTACATTATCCGGAATACCATCTTCATCCGAATCTGTCTCCTGGAAATCTGGTGTACCGTCACCGTCCGTATCGACTGGATCATCGCTATTGCTACCCGCTTCTACATTATCCGGAATACCATCCTCGTCTGAATCGGTCTCTTGGAAGTCTGGAGTGCCATCACCATCTGTATCCACAGGGTCACTACCGTCACTACCCGCTTCTACATTATCCGGAATACCATCCTCGTCTGAATCGGTCTCCTGGAAGTCTGGGGTACCATCACCATCCGTATCTACTGGATCACTACCATCACTGCCAGCTTCTACACTATCCGGAATACCATCTTCGTCTGAATCGGTCTCTTGGAAGTCTGGAGTGCCATCACCATCTGTATCTACTGGATCGCTACCGTCACTACCCGCTTCTACATTATCCGGAATACCATCCTCGTCTGAATCTGTCTCTTGGAAGTCTGGAGTGCCATCACCATCGGTATCTACTGGATCACTACCGTCACTACCAGCTTCTACATTATCTGGAATACCATCCTCATCTGAATCCGTCTCCTGGAAGTCTGGTGTACCATCGCCATCGGTATCTACTGGATCACTACCGTCACTGCCAGCTTCTACACTATCCGGAATGCCGTCGTTATCAGAGTCTTCTTCAAGGAAGTCAGGCGTACCATCGCCATCTGTATCCACTAAAGGACCAGCAGGCGTAGATCCTGCTTCAACACTATCAGGAATGCTGTCTCCATCACTATCTAAGTCTAAGTAATTTGGTGTACCATCTTCGTCATCATCGATATCTGCGGGATTAGTACTCGCCTGAAACTGCTCATCCGTTGTTGGAATACCATCTCCATCATCATCTGTATCGAGATAATTTGGAATGCCATCCTCGTCAGAGTCATCATCCGCTTGACCATTATTATTTAAATCCTCTTGACTCGTCGGAACACCATCGTTATCATCATCTTCATCTAAATAATCAGGAGTACCGTCACCGTCACTATCTCTATCATCAGTTGCGCTTTCCACCCTGTCGGTAAATCCATCACCATCGGTATCCATTGGCAACACGTTAATCGTAACGATTCCCGTATCACAAAGCACTGGGTTCCCATTATCGCAAACCACATATTCGAAACTTACCGTTCCTTCAAAGCCCGGATTATGTACATAGCTAACCTCAGTACTGTTACTAATGGTTCTAGTACCTTCAGAGACTGTACCAACTTCACTAATGCTCAATGCATCTGCGGTATTTGGATCGCTAATTAACGTAGTAAGATCTATTTCAACACCAGTAATTGTACTGACCTCCAGCGTCACATTCTGAGCCACAGGAGGCTCATTTGATGACTGAACGTCTATTGTAACCTGAGCCGTAACACAGTGTGCGGCATCACCAGATACACCGTTTTCATCACATACTTCATATTCGAACGTCACTGTTCCTACAAAATCATCTACCGGATCAAAGCTGTATGTACCGTCTGAATTGATTACCAATTCACCTTCAGTAGAAGCATCTGGTCCAGTTCCATTTAAACTGTATGTAAGATCATCTCCATCAATATCACTCGTTAATGCGGATAAGTCTTCATTAAGTACAGCATTAGACAAGACCTCCTCACTTCCGTCATTCGCAGCTGGAAGATCGTTAACTGGATTTACCACAATCGTTACTGTAGCTGTATCACATGTCACAGGGTCACCATTATCACATGCTACGTAATCAAATGTTACCGTACCATTGAAGTTATCTACCGGCGTAAAGGTGTAGCTACCATCCGAACTAAAGGTTAGCACGCCTTCAGTACCAGAATCTGGGACAGTTGAGTCGACAGTACTAAATGTCAAATCATCATTTTCTTCATCTGTCACGTTATCACTTAAATCTCCACTTACACTTGAATCCTCGTTAGTAGAAAGTGACTCATTAGAAGCGACTGGCCCATCGTTTACAGCCTCTACTGTAATAGTAACAGTGGCCGTATCACAATTTCCTTTTGTATCACATACTTCATATTCAAACTCATCTGCACCACTGAATCCAGCATTTGGAGTGTAGGTGAAAGTCCCATCAGAATTAAGAACCACAGACCCATTTGTTGGAGAAGTAACCGGAGTCGTACTCACCGTAAGCGCATCTCCATTACCATCTGTATCGTTATCCAATACGCTACCAGAAACATTTTCATCTTCAGTTCCGCTGAACTCATCTGCTAACGCTACTGGTGCCAATTCTTGTAAAGGAACCGTGACTGTCACTGTAGCCGTATCACAAGCACTAGGTGTACCATCATCACATACTTCATAGCTGAAGGTATCAGTACCTGAAACAAAGGCTGCATCTGGAGTATAAGTGATCGTACCGTCTGAGTTGATCACCACAGATCCAGAAGTTGGGTTATCAATAATTTTTGTTACCGATAAATTATCATTCTCAGGATCAGTATCATTTGCTAAGACAGTGATTTCTACACTTACGCCTGGGTCTGTAGAAGATACATCATCGTTAGCCGTTGGGCTATCATTCACTGGATTCACAACAATGGTTACATCACCAGTGGCGCAAGCTATTGGACTGCCATCATCACATACTTCATATTGGAAAGTCACTGTACCTGTGAAATCTTCGGCAGGCACGAAACCGAACGTTCCATCATCATTAAATGTCAACTCACCTTCTGTCGTTTCTGGTTCAGATGCTGGGACCAGTGTGTATGTTAACGCATCATTTTCTGTATCTGAAACATTATCAGTAAGGTCTCCAGAAACGGTCTGTTCCTCATTCGTGGTAAGATTCTCAGCGGTTGTTTCAGGGACATCGTTTACGGCATCAATAGAAATGTTTGCTATTGCAGTATCACAAAGTGCTGGATCACCACCATCACAAACCACATATTCGAAGCTATCATTTCCATTGAAGTCACT
>CAYMST010000337.1:0-4754 GCA_964393115.1 uncultured Roseivirgaceae bacterium
TTTCGCGGATATACAAGCGGTTATGGTCATTTACCACCTTAAGTTTGCGTTCACGCTCCTGATAGAGCTCACTTTGTGGTCCAATTAAGTCGCCAGCCTTGAATAAGATAACATCACCTGCTGTCTCGATGAACAGGCTACTTTGGAATTTACTTTCCAATACAAACGGCAGATGCCATTGGTTATAGCTATTGTTCTCTTCCAACACTTTTAAGTCCTCTATTTCCGCGTCAGCAGCCATGAATTTAACCAGGCCTTCTAGCATATTCTGCTTTTGCTCTTCTGTAGCCAGTAGGCTTCCTAGTTTGATGTATTGCGTACTGTTGCCCAATAGACTCCTTTTTAGCCGAATGCTATTGCTCGTCAAATCGCTGGTAAAGTCCACATCAATAAACATGTTATCATGGTCTTCGGCATAGGTGGGAACTGGGATTTGTCCAATGTAAGGAACAGGATGTGTAAAATCTTGAACTTCTTCTGTTCTAATGAATAAGGCGTCTGTCCCGATGTATAAATCAGGGATGGCTCCTGTGCGAAAGGCAACTTCAGATGGAGAAACGAATTGCTCGAATTCCGGAAGGTAAATGAGGTACTTATCCAGGTACGTCCACGTATCAAATAAGGGGTCAAACTTTCGTTTCATTCTATTCGATACCAATACCAATTCATAATCGATATCCAAATATTCAAGTGCCGTTACGTACAGTCTCACGAAGCCAGAGCCACCTCCCATTCGGTTTTTTAGGAGCTCGGTCACCGAATTGGATGATGCCGGTGCCTGCTCGTTATAGTAAAAATTCAACTTCACCTGATGTTCGAAATTTTTAAACCCAGGCAAGCCTTTTTCTTTAATACCGAGTTTTTTGAAGAATTTGGCGACGGCCTTTTTTTCTGCTTTAGTTTGACTATGAACGCTTTGGTAGATAAGCTTCCCACCCTGACTCCAAGTATATAGTCTGGTGTCCCCGGTCTTTTTATTATAGGCCAACTTATACTCTACTCTGATTTTCTCATTCTCATAGGCAGACATTGCCTCCTCAAGAAGGCCGGGAATATTTTTCAGATTCAACAGGTATTGAGTAATCTCTTTACTCGAATCCGCTTCTACCACCTTACTGTCATGGTTGTAGACTTTGAAGTCAAAAGTCAAATGCTTAGGACACTTTAAACTGAGCGTATAGTTTTCAATAGGGTGTTTCCCTTGTACATAGCTCGCGCTATAGCCTTGCCAGTAGACTTTCCTCGTATAGAAGTATTCTATTTCGCCACCTACTTCGGCACCCTCAATAGCAAATATCTTATAACCTGCATCTTCAGATTCAAGCTCTTTTAAATTAGAGTTATCAAATACAACAATATCGCCATTCTTTTTATATGCTCTTGCTTTCAACTGGGTAAGCTCGATAGTATTTCTTAATGGAATGAAAATTCTGTTTGTAGCACTTAACGCTTCATCACTAGCTACTTTGATGATATTGTGGGTGGTGGCATAACAAACAGTCTCTGCTCTTGTGGGATCAAATTCAAAATCGTAGTGTTCATTTTTTTGTATGAAGTACAAACTTGAAGTCAGGTCTTGCTGGGTAGAGGTCATTTGACGCGCTGGATCCCAGTCATAAGGTTCTTTTTGCTGAGCAAGTGAAGTGAGAAAAGAAGAGAGGAGGAATAGTATGGGGAATATGGCGCTTCTGTTCATTTGTTTACTTTGATTTCGTCAGTATTATAGCCTTTCTACTAGCCTTAGCGTAAGCGTTGATAACCTCGTTATAGGCGTCAATTTCGTCAATGGGCATTATGAGGTAGTTTTCAAAAATCTTCTTCGTGACCCAAAGCGTATTTTCATCAAGTGCATAACTGATTTCAAAGCCAACGTTATTGGTTGACTTCGCTACGTTTTTAGGTAGCTTTTCCAGTTTATACCCCTCTGGTATGCTCATCTTAACGGTATGAGAAAGAATATATTTATAGTCATTTTCAACGGGTAGCTTTCGATCTTCGTAAGTAGCTGACGACATGGTTTTATCTAGGATAGGGTTGATATAGATATTCTCTCCAATGGCCTTATAGTAGTCAGGAATCTTAAATTCATAATCTAATGTTATGGGCGCATTTAACTCTTCTAAGCCTGTAAGCTGATAATCAGTTACCTCAAACTTATTACTGCCTATGTTCAATAAGCTCTGTACGTATTTATCCGTCTTCTTTTGGTTAGCATTGTAGAGCTTGTACGTATTAAATACCTTAATATAACCTGTTAAAGAGGCCTTCCCTTTTCCGATTATAGTGCCATTAGACAATTCGATCTCCACTGTATCCCGATATTGACTTTTTTCTTTGGAGATAATAGGAACGGTTTCTACTTTGAAATTCTCATTGTCTCTAGAAACCAACACTTCTTTGCCTTGAATCATACTGGTAGGCAAACCTAAGGGAGTGTATTGGCCTGTAGCATCTAGGAAGTATAGTTTGTCTCCAACATATGCCGTGGCTATCATATGATTGTCGACTATTGGAGATGGGGTTACGCTGTACTTAAACGGCAGGTCTCTCGATCCTACCCAGGTGTAATGGGCATCAATATCTGCTTCTCGGAGCATGCTTACAATACAGCTTGACATATCCTTGCAGTCGCCGTATCGCTTTTCGATGGCGTACTGTCCGGTATGAGGAATAAAGCCTCGCATACCATCTTCGAATGCGATGTACTTGATATTTGATTGTACCCAATAATATATTTTTTCAATTTTTTGTAAATCGGTATCTAATGGGCTTGTAATGCTGTCCACTAGTGCTTTTACTGTAGTATCTTTGTCTAGCAATCCACCTACAAAAGTTCGATACCACCCGTGAAGGTCTTCCACCTTTTCCAACACCTGATGCTTATTTCCTATAGCATCAGCGTATGACAGTAGCGGTGCATGTATGCCTAAAGCTAAATTTTGATAGGAGGGAGTACTTATTTCAAATGGTAGTTTGTCAATACGATCCGTCGTAAGGGTAATAAGTTGTCGTCCATCTTTTTGACTTACATCTTTTTTGATTTCAACATCTCCTTTATTAAAAATGTGTGGATCAAAATACATGTTTTCAGGTGCTGATATGTTATAGCTAGCACTGTAAACAGGCGTGTATTCACGGATGTAAAAAGGCCCAAGGAAACGGGGTTCAATAAACGTACGAGTATATTCCACTACCGTTTTAGCTCCTTTTGCAACAGAAGGGAAGTTAAAGGAGATTTTTTTGGTGTCGTCGTAAAATATGGAACCGCCAGCATCTTGTGAAGTTTTAAAATCACTAACAGGCAGCTTAGTATATTTCTTTTTACCAGGAACAAGCGTATAGGCCTTGAGGTCACTCACTTCGGTTAAGCTATTAGAATATACACTTTCTGAAGCATACCTGACGGTGTTTTCTTCCAAGTGGATGGTTACCGTTCTTCTTGTTTCTTTTAGGACAATAGAGTCATCGACAAGCTGGTACTCGACCAAAACAGATTTGTCTGTAACCACTACTGGTTCCTCCGGGTAGAGCTTTAGGAAATAGTCTAACTCCTCGTAAGGCTTCCGCTGAGCGAGGACTTGCGTTCCAAACAAGAAAGTCAGTAGACCAAGTAATATGAGTTGATTTACGGGGTTGAAATACTTAGTACTCACCACCATGCTGGTAATATGTTGCGTATATCGTATTGCCTTTTGTGTCCTTAATTTCCTCATAGCCGTGTTCATAGTCAAAAAGATAACTGGTTTTTTTACGTACCTGTCCATTTGGGTGAAACAAAGTGCGATCACCGTGATAATATCCTAATGTATAAGATGTCTTCTCATAAATCGATCCAGATGGATAGTACGCAATGAACGTCCCTTCATGCAAGCCATTTTTAAATGGTTGAATTTCGCATATTTTCCCGTCAAGATTATAGATAATTCGTTCACCGTCCCGAACTCCATCTACGAACGATGTTTTAAACGCGATGTTGCCATTGTCAAACTTGGTTTGGTAAGTAAATTTTCCCTTGTGAACGAGGGCGGTACTGTCTCCTTGAGGATTGATGAAATAGAGTAATCCTAAATCAAAATCATATACTTTAGTGGCTACCAGATTCCCCAGTTGATCGTAATATTTCAAGTTACCATGCTTTTCTCCTTCCACATAGGTGGTCTCGTATTTTAGCATCCCATTTGGATAATACCCTTTTTTTTCGCCGTGTTGATTGCCGTGCTTGTAGTTGATGATAAGTTCCTTATTTCCATTTTCATAATACCAGGTCCACAACCCTTGTCTTTGCTCATCTACACGCCTTCCAGTAGCTCGCAGTTGACCAGTAGGGTAGTAAGATTCGAAGAGTCCTGTCTGATCTCCTCCTTGGTAGTGGTAAGCGTACTTGACCTGTCCGTTCTTATAATAAAAAAGGCGCTTGTTAACGCTGGCTCCACACAGGTATTCTTGCTCCTGCAGTATTTCTCCAGTAATGCTTTTTTTTATGAATAAATTTTTTCCACTATCTAGGTTGACCTCGTGGTAACGTTCCTGTAGGGAGTCAAATTGTTGAAAGGCAACTAGTCTTCCTTTTTTATACCGGTTTATTATTCTTGGATTTCCATTAGAGAAGTAATGAATGCTAGCTCCATTAAGGTTGTCTCCAATATAGTAGTCTTGAGCATCTAATTGTCCATTGGGGAGATAAAACTTCCAAACTCCTTCCGCTTTACCACCACGATACCAGCCTTCTTTTTCCAGTTGACCATTAGGGAAGT
>CAYMST010000338.1:0-4751 GCA_964393115.1 uncultured Roseivirgaceae bacterium
TTCTCTTTTGTTCTGAATCATCTCCATTTCGCTGCGAAGCCAATCAGGGGGCGTCAGCGTCAAAAGAAGCCCTAAAGGGTCTGTATTTTCAGACAGTTTTTTTTGTTCACCGCTGTGATTCCATGTCCCCAAGTACCCCTTTTCCTTCATGTAATCTAACGAAGCATTCAGCCGTCTAACGTCCCTCAATTTGTATTGCCCAATTGTCTTGAGGTCACACCATTCCATGAGATTCCTCACTTTGATTTTTTGTTCTGGTTGCATCCTCCAAAAAATGGACAAAAGAGGAGCTAAGTAGAGCGTCAATGGATTTTCCCGATGATTTTCCCGAACGATTTTTCTTAAAAGCTTCGTGTACTTGGGTGCTTCGCCATCTCGGGCATCAAAAGTGTTTTTGTACCAAAAATCAGTTGCTGTCAGCTTGATTTTTTCATTGATGATTTCCTTATTCAAAACTTCGAATTGAAATCCACTTACCACAAATAGGAAATCCCCGTTAATTGAATGGCTGTTCCCATTTTTGCGTTTTGAAGTAATGCAAAGCTGCGTGAACACTTTGATGATTTCGCTAGCTGTCCGTTTAAGCTCGGGATCAAACGTTCCATTAGCCTTTCTCCGATAACCAAGACGCTCCAGGTGTTCGTTGACTTGCCACTCAAAGTAACCTTGCCGATAATTTTCCTCCAAACCAAGAATCAAACCTAGAAAATGACGCAACCCTTCCGGGCCATACGTCCTTCTGATATAGACGGCAAGCCGCTCTTCACGGAATCCAAGGTCCTTTTGGAACACGCTATCTTTTATTTGGGCTTTTGCTTCAACCCGAGGGTTGTCGCAGATGAGTGCAATCGAATTTTCTTTTTTCTTTTCAAACCCTTCCGAAAAGTCAGAAAAGGATTCTTTTTGAAAGATCGATTTGATGTATTTGTCAACCTCTTCGCGTTCTTGTGGAGTCCTTTGTGAGTGGGCCTTGGCTAAAATTGGCCGCGGGATAAACTTTGTTTTTCCCGCAAACATTGCCAGCAAAGTAAACATCAGCCCATGGGAAGG
The DNA here is from genome assembly GCA_964393115.1 of uncultured Roseivirgaceae bacterium. Classification (GTDB taxonomy): domain Bacteria; phylum Bacteroidota; class Bacteroidia; order Cytophagales; family Cyclobacteriaceae; genus CAYMST01. The sequence continues at coordinate 1,051 of CAYMST010000338.1, forward strand.
GAGAGCAAATGTTTCTTTGTTCGAATGATGCTCTAATATTTTTTCTATCGCTGATGTGATTTCGGCTCGGTCAATCGTTTGTTCCATGTCCTGAATATGACATTTTAGAGTAAGAAGCTGCTGAGCCGAAAATGTTTTCAACTGATCGACAATATGGGTTAAATTCCCTTCTCTTTGCGAAATCACTTCATTTAGAAGGGTTGTGGCGAGTTCTTTAGCTTTATTCATCTTTTGGACGGGGTTTAGGATTTTTATTTTTCAACCCCTCTTCCAGCAAACTATGAAAAACATCTTTTATGCTTGTTCTTTGCCAGTAAGCAAGGTTCTTAATCTTTTCTAGCTGGGTCTCTTTCATTGCAACGGTCGCTCTTCGCCAACCATTTTTCAATCCTGCTTGAGATGTATTCTTTGCTTTTTTTTGTACTTCATGTAGCCCTTTTAAGTCAGGGTTACTGACTGTCCTTTCTTCACGGCTGTCTTTAATCCAGTTTAAAGGGTCAACCCCCATTCTTGGTTGTTTTGACATTCTTCCTCCTTTTAAGAATCTCTTTGGTTAGTTGAAGGTAGTCTTCTGCTCCGTAAGACTCTGGTTTATATGCAAAGATTGGTTTTCCATGGCTAGGAGCTTCGGCGAGAGAGATATTGTCTCTAATCAATGTTTTAAAAATCTTATCGCCAAAATAGTCCCTAATTTTATCGATAATTTCCTTATTCAACGTCTTTCTTTTGTCGAATCGAGTGCCTATAATCCCTGTAATTTCCAAGGCGTTGTTCAGTCGCCCCTTTACGATATTGATCGTTTCAATTAAGTGACTCATCCCTTGCAGCGAGAGAAACTCTGTTTGGACAGGAATGTAGACTTCTTGTGCAGCTGTTAAAGCATTCAAAGTCAGCACCCCAAGCGATGGAGGACAATCAAGCAAAATATAATCAAACTCCTCACAACTTAAAGCTTCTCTTAGCAAAAATTCTCGCCCAGCTTCCCGTGCAAGTTCAAGCTCTGCTCGGGAGAGCTCGAGAGAAGAGGGAACGAGAGTAATCCCATGTATGTCTATCGCAACATCGCTAATCGTAGCTGATCTTTTGAGAACATCGTAAGCCGTTAAAGTCAGGTTGTGTGCAGCAATACCTGCGCTATAAGTAAGGTGTGATTGAGGATCTAAATCAATAAGAAGGACTTTGTTCTTCTTCATTGCAAGCCCAACTCCAATATTAAAAGTCGAAGTCGTTTTGCCTACTCCCCCTTTTTGATTGATCAGTGCAATCGTTGTCATAACATCTCCGGCAAAGGTTTTTCTCTTATTTTCAAAATGGGACGGTCAAATTCCAATGTAATCGTCTTATTGACCACACCATTTCTGTTCTTCAAAGGCGTCACATTGAGGTCAACAACGCGGTCATTAATCGGGGTTTCTATCTCCTGGGATTTTTCCATTGCAGAATTAAAGAGCCCAAGAACAAGATTAGCATCCTGTTCAAAATCTCCCGCTTCTCGCAAGTTGTCTAGTTTCACTTTGTCTCTTGTATCCGGACTTCGCCCTAACTGCGCTCCTAAAACGATTGGAACGGCATGGTCTTTTGCCCCTTCTAGCAACCTCTCGGATGTTTTTTGCAGTTCTAGCTGACGTGTTCCAAACTTTTGTGGGTTTTTAATTTTCTGGATATAGTCAATGAAAACAGCTCCAATAGGTTCTTTCTCCTTAAGTTCACGAATAACGTCAACAAGATCGCTAACATAATACGGCTCCCCAATAACCTTAAGCCGCCCTGAAGAGACAAGCAGGTCATAGGTCTCCTTTGCTTCTTCAATAGCGGGAATAGACGTACTATAGCTCTTCAGATAACCTTGAATGTTAGGCAAATTATGGGCTTCCTGAAAAACATATTCTGCAAGGATATTCACCAGCTTAACGGCTATTTGCGCTTTTGTTTCCTCATAGGAAAAAAAATAGAAATTGAGGTCAGGGTAACAAGAGATCATGTTGAGAAAAAGGTTCAACATGAAGGTTGTTTTGCCATGAGAAGGCCTTCCAGCAACAAGAGCAATACTTCCCTCTTGAATGCGGACAAATTCATCAAGCCTACTATAACCTGTTCTTAGCCCTTCTTTCGCTTGTTTAAGGTCCTTTTGCAGATTTTCTATCGTGTAGGGGATAATTGGAATGCGGGCTTCACCAGAAGAGACCTTTTGAGTCTGATTAAACAACTGCTCGAATCCAGAAAAATCGCCCTTCTCGACACACCTTTTCCCTTGCTCTAAAAGTTGATGATACGCCTTTTTTTGGGCTTCTTTAGCAAGTTCTTCTTCCCCCTCTTTGAAGAACCCGTCAAACATCTCTTTAGCAAGGTTCAGCTCCTGAGCTACCGTTGTGAAAAACTCGTGCCTATCCAAAGGTTTCTTAAAATAGGTGTTAAATTCTATAGCTTGACGTAGTGCTGCACGCTTTCCTCTATCGGTTGCAACTTCATTCTTCTGGACAATACGCTTTGCAGCCCACTTGGGAGCGCTTTCTGCCTTAGTCAGCGCTTCTGCAAAAGCATCAACACCCTTTGTTGTTATACATTGGTCTGGGTCTTTAATTTTGTCTGGCAAAGAAACGACAAAAAGATCGACATCAATGCTAGCTAAAAGTTGAATGGTTTTTTCCGTCCCAGCAAAACCCGCCTCATCTTGATCAAGAGCCAACGTAATTTTTTTCGGCTTGTACGAAAGCAAAGTTTCTAGTTGATCTTGGTTTAGGCTAGCACCGCCCAAACCAACAACTCCCTTTACCCCCCTTTCACAAGCAATCATCGGATCAAAATAGCCTTCAACAAGAATTAACTCATCAAGACCCCTAGCCTTATACAGCAAAAAAGGAACTGATTTCTTTGAGTCACAAAAAGGTTTGTATTTAGGGGCTTCTTCCGAGGGCTGCAATCGCCTTCCCCAAATATTGATAATATGACCATGTGCATCGCGATAAGGGAAAACGATTGGGTAGTCATTTCGCCACCGAAGGTATTTTAAAACCTCTATGTCGTGTTTTTGAGCTGCTAAGTAGTTTTTGGTCCTTTCATATCCCGGGTTATATCCAAAATCCATGCGACGAATTTCTTCTTCCAAATAACCGCGTTTTTTCAAATATTCAATGACAGGTTTCCCTTGATCGCTAAGAAGTGTCTCTTTGAAGAAACAAAAGATCTTTTCCAACACAAAAGCTTCGCTTTTGGTCCTTTCAATTTTTACAATCGCCCCCTCAGAAAGAGCAGGAAGGTCAACTCCCGCAATATGTGCTAACCGCTTTAAGGTTTCCTGGTTACTTAACCCCTCTTTCTGTTGAAGATAGTCCCATAGTGACATTGAGTATCCGCAATTCTCTCTTCGGTTACAGGTGATATAAATCCCAGTTGCGTAGATGAAGGCCCTCCCCCTTTTTTCACAAGAAGGGCAGTCTAACTCTAAGTACTCTCCATTCGCAGAATTGCGTCGTTTAGGGTTGAGTTCAGAAAGAAGATTTTCGCGGTTTAAAGCGAGGTAGATTTCTTGTAACAAATCCTTCGTAAGCGACATTAAAGATTACTCTAGTTACATAGATTACACAGGTTACCATCATCATTGCACTTACCTATTGCATTGTCAACGGGATTGATTGCCCTTCATTTTCTGAGCCTCCCCATGGATAAATCCAGGGGGTTCTAAGAACAAACAAGCTGTCTCT
>CAYMST010000339.1:0-1819 GCA_964393115.1 uncultured Roseivirgaceae bacterium
ATATCAGTCATTGGTCTTTCCAGCAAGTTGACAAGTCGGATTGAATCAAAGTCAATATTAATGGAAATGGTTGCGGTACTCACAATTCCGTACGCTTCATACATGCGAATAATCAAGCCTTTTCCGTCCTCGGACTTCTTAATGCTTTCAACAATAATATTTGGTTCAGAAATCTCAATCATACTTCCAGTTTCGAGAGATCTACCCGTAATGACCTGAAGCGGCATATTAAGTTTATAAGATTCTTGAATCACCTGCCCTTCAAATCTATTACCACTATGTGGCAGTAAAGAATATTTAAACTCATGCACATGCATGTCTGCAACAGGATCAGGTTCTTTAGCTGAACGCAACAAATTGAGGCTAATGGTATTTCCCTTTATTTTATGTCCGTATTTACTATCATTTAAGATGGCTACTCCATAATTGAAATGTGATATATCGGCCCATTTATGTGCGGTAACTTCAAACTGAGCCATGTCCCAGCTGGTATTTTCATGCGTCGCGCGACTTACATGTCCATATTGTATCTCATAAGTGGCCATATCAGACTTGATGTCAACAGGAAACTCTGCTCGTAACATTTTCTCGTGCTCTTGCCATTCTACCAAAGTATCAAAATCAATGCGCTTAGAGTGACAATGCAACGAAATCGTTTGAATGATAGAATAGCGTTGAGCCTCATAATACTGCTTTATTGACGCCCTGTAAGGGCCAGATTCCGTAATTTCCGTTTTAACAAGATCTGGACTCGAAGTCTTGGTCTCATCATAGAAAATATCTACATCCCAAGCGTCCCACATGTTGGGCTGATCATGGAATAATTTAAATTGGTTAACCAGAGCGTCCTTAGAAACCACTTCACGATCTTCTTCCTTGTCAAAGATGGAAGAGATGCCACCTTCTGAGGAAAAGGTTATGCTTATCAAATCATTTTCGAGGCTACCTTCTTTGGCTTCCACCCGATTTTTTTGAGGTACAGTGGTGTCTTCGATATCGTATGTTCCGATAGATGGGGCATAAACAGGAATTAGAAGATTACCATTTGTTAATGCTTGACCACCGATATGATCATCAGCTATTTCTGACACCTCAACGAACTCCGTTCGTTCGAAGCTTAATGAATTAAAAACTTGGTGGTCTTTGGAGTTACCCTTTAGCAAATTGGTTTTAAGCTTTGCCAGTTCTGCATTGATCGCAAAGTATTGTTCAAGACACTCTTGGTGTACCCTGTAGGTCGAACTACCGGGTAGAATATCATGAAATTGATTCATAAGCAATATCTTCCAGTTTCGGTCTAAGACTTCTTTTGGGTATTCATCAAATGCATAAAGAGCGAAGAGCATCTCTATCTCTCGAAAAAGAAACTCTAGTTTCCGATTCATTTTCTTAGTGAGCGCTTGAGTGGTTAGCGTTCCTCGGTGCAGCTCTAGGTATAACTCGCCATCCCAGACTTGCAAGTCACGAGCTGAAGCTTCGGTTTTTTCAAAAAAGTCTTCAGCAAACTCTAACGTCACCTTTGGCATGTCCTCAAGGTTCTCGACGCGCTTCAACTTTTCAAGATAGACTCTTGATGGGCCTCCACCTCCATCTCCAGCACCGTATAAGAACAACGCGTGTTCTGTTCGGTCAATATCATTATTGTTTCGTTCCAAATTAATCAGGTCCAAAGCACTACAGTCAGACCTGTAATTGTTAGGAGCGAGAAAGTGCGTGAATACGCCAGTTCCGTCAATTCCCTTCCACGTAAATGTGTGGTGCGGAAACTCGTTAAACTGGTTCCAAGTATTCAAGATAAACTGGTGAGTAGGAGTCCAGG
>CAYMST010000339.1:1829-4733 GCA_964393115.1 uncultured Roseivirgaceae bacterium
ATTTTTTGGGACATAAAGTAATCTACATCCGATTTTTTCATCATTTGAGGAAGTGTTGCCGCATAGCCAAACACATCGGGCAACCATAGGTTTTTTACCTCAACTCCAAATTCCTCAAGATAAAATTGTTTACCATAAAGAAACTGTCTGACCAAAGCTTCTCCACCACTTAGGTTACAATCTGCTTCTACCCACATTGCACCTTGGCATTCCCATTGGCCATTTTTAATGGCCTCTTTCACACGCTTATAGAGTCCCGGATAGGTGTCTTTTACAAATTGGTAAAGAATGGGTTGACTAGCACCCAACTTATATTCCGGATAAGCGTCCATGAGATCAAGCGCTGTGGAAAAGGTTCTGGCGGTCTTTCTAACGGTCTCACGTAGTGGCCATAACCAAGCTACATCGATATGAGCATGCCCAATGGCCGATACTTTTAGTGCTGACGCATTCGCCGGTTTGTCCAGCTCTACCTTAAGTATTTTCCTGCATTCAGCAATCTCTTCAGGAGTCCCTTCGCCATAAGCGTTACAAGCGTCATTTAGCGCATAAAGTATCAACCTTCTGTGCCTTGTGTACTCTGGTAGCTCTTCTACCATTTGTAGTAATAATTCCACATCCAAGCGAAGATGCCACTTCTCCTTGTCAAAAATGGCCAGGTCAGCCTGGTTGAATATGCCGTCTACCATCGATTTATAGGTAAGCACATTTTTGACACCTAATATATTATTGGCTCCTGCATCAATTAGCAGTTGAACTTTTTCACCACCTTCAGCCGAGGGGAATAGGTGTATCCTCTTCTTAATGATGGTTTCGGTCATGGTCCATTCTATCCGCTTATTCGTCAATCCCTGAATTGGATTTCCTTCATCGTCATATAGACATGCTTCACCACCAACATCAATTAACGCAACGGTATATTGCCCTTTAAACTCTTCAGGAACTATTCCTTCAAACTTAAACCAGGCACAATCGTATTCAACGCCCCATCGCTCACCAGTACTAATAGGTTCGTAAATGGCATTCTTTGCCTCTTCCCAAGTGATGGGCTCAGCACTTTTGTGGATGACGGTATTGAGAGGAACCAGATTATAGTAGTAGCTAGACTTTAGTTGCTGGTGAAATCTCTTGATACGTTTTAACGTCAGATCCGTATGTTTTCTCATTTTCAGGTTTTGTTTCCGAAACCAAGTTAAATTCAGAAAAATTGAATTAAAAGTCTCTATTTGATTTGAGGGAGAATTGTAAAGAATTGGCAAGTAGGCATACGTTCTATTTCGATATTGTCAAGATCATGTCAGCTATTAATACGATCGATTGGTAAGATTTTCCATTCTCCAATTGTTTTAACCTAGAAATAGGGCATTTTTGCATCCCAAAATTTTGTCATGGCAGATTTATTTGAAGAGTTGAAATGGAGAGGCATGATTCACGACAGCATGCCCGGTGTACAAGAACAGCTGAGTAAAGAAATGACGGCAGGTTATATTGGGTTTGACCCTACCGCTGATTCACTTCATATTGGTAATCTGGTCCAAATCATGACACTGGTTCATTTCCAAAAAGCAGGACATAAACCATATGCATTGGTGGGTGGCGCTACAGGAATGGTGGGAGATCCATCTGGTAAATCGGCTGAACGAAATCTATTGGATGAGGAGAAATTGAATCACAACCTGTCAAAAGTCAGTGAGCAACTGGCAAAGTTCTTAGATTTTGACTGCGGTGAAAACTCTGCAGTTGTCGTGAACAACTATGACTGGATGAAGGAATACTCTTTCTTACACTTTATTAGAGATGTAGGTAAGCATATATCGATTAACTATATGATGGCTAAGGACTCCGTTCAAAATCGATTAGAGAGCGGTATGTCTTTTACTGAGTTTAGTTATCAATTGGTACAAGGATATGATTTCTACTACCTATGGAAAAATAAAAATATCAAAATTCAACTTGGTGGATCTGATCAGTGGGGAAATATTACCACTGGAACAGAACTAATCAGAAGAATGGGTGGGGGTGAGGCTTTCGCAATTACGACACCACTGATTAAAAAAGCAGACGGGACCAAATTTGGAAAGACTGAGGGAGGAAATGTATGGCTTGATCCGAAAAGAACGAGTCCATATGCTTTCTACCAATATTGGCTCAACGCCTCTGATGAAGATGCTGCTAACTACATCAAAATATTTACTTTCTTAGACCATAATGAAGTAGAGCAGTTGATCGCTGAACATAATGAAGCGCCGCACCAAAGGTTATTGCAAAAAACACTTGCTGACGACATCACCATACGAGTACATTCTGAAGAAGCGTTGATCATGGCTCAGAAAGCCTCTAAAATCCTTTTTGGCAAGTCGACAACAGAGGATTTAGTGTCTTTGGATGAGCAAACTTTACTCGCTGTATTTGAAGGAGTTCCTCAAGCAGAGATATCGAAGGATGCCTTGGCAAACTGTGAAAACGTAACGAATTTATTATCTGAAGCCACAAAGGCCGTTATTTTTGGATCAAAAGGAGAGGCCAAAAGAATGATCAAAGGGGGAGGAGTTAGTATTAATAAATCCAAAATTGGTAATCCAGATCAAACTGTAAGTGACTTTGTGTTGCTTCAAGACAAATACCTTTTGGCACAGAAAGGAAAAAAGAATTACTACCTAATTACCGTAAACTAAGGTTTTCCAAAGCTTTACCAGCTCATTTTGAATAATATGAGCTGGTAAAGACACTATTCCCAAGTGTATCTAAGTACTAACAGCCAATTCCATATTGGCTTTGCTTTGCATCACCTCATTTAGTATTTGATAAAATTTTGAAAGCTGAAACGGTTTTGACAGGTAGAAAATACCTAGTTCATTGATCATCTCTATATCCTCTTTAACTACATTGGCGGTCAAAGCGATG
>CAYMST010000340.1:0-4733 GCA_964393115.1 uncultured Roseivirgaceae bacterium
TTAAACTTATCGTAATTTCTATATCTTTAATTATTGTAATATTTTATTTGTTTATTCTCCCAAAAAAAGCAAAAAATGTCTGAATACGTTGAACTATATAAAGAGAGAAACTTCGGAGAGAAGATTAATACGACTTTCGAAATTATCAGGAGTAATTTCTTACCCTTAATAAAGGTCGCCTTGGCGATCGGAATTCCCTTAGGCCTAATTTATGCCGTTATCACCGGACAAATGATGGCGTCATTTTCAGACTTTATAGATACAAATAACCCAAATAGTGGTTCTTTGGAAAATGGGTTTGCAGGGATTATGGTTATCTATTTCATTGTGATAATCGTGTTGATCCTTGGTTTTTCATTGTTATATGCTAGTTTTTTCGCTTATCTAAGGGAAAAAAATACTAATCCCGACGAGATAGTGAGCATTGGTAGGGTTTTTTCTACTGCACTTCGTAAGTTACCGGGGATTATCATTATTTCAATCATATCAGGCATTGCCACATTATTCGGAAGTGTTTTTTTTATTATCCCTGGTATTTATTTATTTGTTGTCTTTAGCTTATCATCCTGTGTCTTTGTATTTGAAGATGAAGGTATTGGAAATGCTCTTTCGGCTCCGTTCAAACTTATCAAAGGAAAGTGGTGGAGTACTTTTGGTGTTATCATAGTAGGTGGATTTATTGCCTCTGGAGTAACCATGGTGTTCGCCATCCCATCTTATGTCATGATGTTTACAGAAATGTTTGCGAACATAGAGAGCGAAGACTTTAATCCAGCGTCTCTTTATCGATCATCCACAGGTGTTTCAGGGACTTTCATGAACGCTATTTCTTCCATAGGTATGTTTTTATCCTACATGGTGCCTGCTATCGCTTTAGCCATGCAGTACGGTAACTTAAAGGAGCGTCTTGAAGGTAAAGGGTTAAAAGATCAAATTGAGGAGTTTGAAACTATCGAGTAAGCTTATAATATTTTTTTTAAAATGCAGCGTTTTCTTTCCCAGTTTGCTGTTTGCGTCTGATGACAGGTCATTTGACGAAGAAGCCATACAGGAGTATTTAGAACTCACCGAATTTGATTATTCCCGAAGTGTTGTTGTTGCCGACGACTGGTTTTCGCAGATGCTGAGAGGCGTCATGAACTGGATTGGCTCTTTATTTGGAGCAGCCGGAGGATCCATGACAGGCAAAAACATACTTCTCATTGTTATGGTGCTTATTCTGATAGGGGCGGCATTTTACGTGGCCAAGATGCGGTTTCAGAACGCATTGTCGAGTGGTGGTCACCAAATCATGGACCCTCATCAAGAAGAGGAGTTTTCACAAGATGTCAATTATGAGGAACTCTTAAAGTCTAGCTTGAAAGACGCTGATTTATCAAGTGCAGTGAAGTTTTTGTATTTACACACCCTTCAACGTCTAAATGGTCTTCAAGAGATAGAAGTGGTTATTTGGAAGTCTCCACTCGAATATCTTTATGAGCTTCCTTCTCGAAAGAAAACAGATTTCGAGGCCATATGCAGACTTTATGAAAAAACGAGGTATGGTCATTATCAACCCAAGGAGGTGGACTTACAAGTTGCGTTGGAACATCTAAATAATATCACTATTGCTAAAGGATAACTGGGGGTATTTTGTACTAGGGCTATTGTTTGTCCTTTACGTATTAGTAGAGTATTACTCCCCGAAGCCACTCATCTGGAAAGAGACCTATCACCATAAGGATAAATATCCATATGGCAGCTATATCTTGTTTGATCGTCTAGAAGATCTTTTTCCTAATTATGAGACATCGCATAAAACAGTGCCGGAATTAGCGCAGCGCTCCGGTAATCTCGTTATTACAGCTTCGGTGATTAACTTCACTGATACAGAGATTAGTAAGGTAATGGATAAAGTATATGAGGGAAATACTGTTCTGCTCAGTGCTTCCCAGTTTAACCGACCTTTTTTGGATAGTCTGAAGTTATCTACCGACTATACGTATGATCTTGGTGTGATTAATGACTCCACAGTTGTCGACTTTAAGGGGGACAAAAGTGCTATGTACCCAGAGAACTTCTTTGGGACCTACTTTGAAGTTAATGATTCAACAATTGAAGATGCTGAGGGTGATAAATGGACGATACTGGCATCTGTATCTGGTAACCCTGTCATGATAAAAAGGAAACTAGGTAAGGGTGAAATCGTTTTGTCTACCACACCTCTGATATTCACGAATTATGGTGTGCTCATCAACCATACCCTTGCTGAATTAGCTTTATCTCAATTACCTTATGAGACTGTTCATTTTACGTACTTCTATCAACTAGGTAAAGTGAGCTCAAAAAGTCCTTTCAGATATGTACTTAGTCAGGTGGCACTTAGATGGGCCTTGTATCTTACTCTTTTCATTATTCTAGCCTTTATGATACTCAATAGTCAACGAAGGCAAAAAGTTATCCCAGTGGTATCACCACCGGTGAATACAACTGTGGATTATGTAAAAACTCTCGCAGCTTTATTTAGACGAGAAAAGAGTTACGCAAAAGCCAAGGATAAGCTCGTGCAACATTTTTTAAGAAAGTTGCATCGCCGGTATGGCGTACCACCTAGTTTTTCAGATAAATATTACTTGTTTATTGCTAAGAAGACCGGTTTGGAACAGGAGTTGGTGAAAAGGATATTTTCCAGAATAGAAAAGTCTGGGGTTTCCTCTTTGAATGAAGGGGGACTTGAGACGCTTTATAAAGACATTCAAAGAATAGATAATGGATGAACTAAAACAAACAATTGATTTAGACGCTTTCTCTGATAAAATGGAGAAAGTTCGCAGTGAAGCATCCAAGGCTCTTGTTGGTCAGCAAGCCTTACTAGATCGACTTCTGACAGCGCTCTTTGCTGGTGGACATGTATTGGTGGAAGGGGTTCCTGGAGTAGCCAAAACGCTTTCGGCCAAGCTGCTGGCGTCTATGGTAGATGTGGCGTTTAAAAGGATACAGTTTACTCCGGACCTGATGCCTTCTGATATTTTAGGTACCGCTATTTTTAATCCTACTAATCAAAACTTTGAGTACCGCAAAGGACCAATTTTCGGAAGTATTGTATTGATCGACGAGATTAATCGAGCTCCTGCGAAGACGCAATCATCGCTTTTTGAAGTGATGGAAGAGCTACAAATTACTAATGATGGTCATATCTATAAAATGGATGAGGTCTTTATGGTGGTAGGAACTCAAAACCCTATCGAACATGAGGGAACCTATCGGCTTCCAGAGGCACAGCTTGACCGATTCCTCTTCAAGCTCAATGTTGGATACCCTTCTGTAGAGGAGGAGGTAAGTATTCTTGATCTTGTTCACGGAAATGGAGACTTTAAAAAACTCACCTTTATCGATAAGGTATTGGATAAGGCTGAAATAATAGGTATTAGAGCTTTTGTTAATTCTTTGCTGATCAAACCCGCACTATTGCAGTATATCGCTGAACTGATTCAAAAGACCAGGGAACATACCAGCTTGTACCTAGGAGCTTCTCCCCGTGCTTCTATCGATTTGATGAACGCATCACGAGCACTCGCGGCAATCAATGGACGTGACTTTGTTACGCCAGAGGATATAAAATCCCTTTTTGAGCCAGTAGTGGCCCATAGGGTTATGCTGACTCCCGAATCTGAGTTACAAGGTGTGACTATCGATGAGGTATGTCGTCAAATTATTCAACAAGTAGAAGTACCGAAATAACCTTGAAGTTTTTTCTTACCAATAGGTTTTACGGGATAGCCATATTTATGACTATCGGATTTGTGACAGGACACTACTTTGAGATCGTGTTCATTGTACTCAAACCATTACTCGCTATTTTTTTTGTGCTCGGGGTGTTAGAAGGTTATTTCCTTTTTTACCGTGGTCGAATAGAAGTCAAGAGAACAGTAGAGGACCGGTTGTCAAATGGTGATGATAACAGCATAACCCTGTCTATTAAGAGTCACTACAGAATCCCAGTTGATATTTTGATTTTAGAAGACTTGCCTGAACAGCTTCAAATTAGAGATTTTGAAATCCGACTTGAACTAAGTGCCTTGGAAGAGCTTAAACATGGGTATAAGGTAACTCCTACAAGTAGAGGTATCTATCGCTTTTACTATGCTAATACGTTGATATCAACCAAACTTGGATTGGTACAGAGAAGGATCAAGGCTGCGGCACCTGTGAGTGTTGCCGTTTATCCTTCGTTTATCCATATAAACAATATTGAACTCGCGGCTATCTCTGATCAGTTGCAAATGCAAGGCCAGAAACGGATAAGAAAAATAGGGAATAGTAGAGAATTTGATTCGATACGCAGTTATGTGATAGGCGATGATCCTCGGAATATCAATTGGAGAGCTACCGCCCGTACTAACACTTTGCAGGTCAATGAATATGTCGATGAGCGCTCGCAAAGTATGTATTGCCTGATCGACAAGAGTAGGTCTATGAAAATGCCCTTCAAAGGAATGACACTACTTGAGTATGCCATTAACGCTTCATTAGTATTGTCTCATGTTGCCTTGAAAAAAGGAGACCAATCTGGCGTATTAACTTTTGAGCATAAGCCTTCCACTTTCATAAAGTCTAGCAAGCGGAATATACAGATTAACCTGATCTTACAGGCTTTATATGCAGAACAAACCTCATTTAATGAAGTGGATTTTCAGTCGCTATATCCTTTTGTTCAACAAAAAGTGACTTCAAGAAGTCTGATGGTTTTATTT
>CAYMST010000341.1:0-4727 GCA_964393115.1 uncultured Roseivirgaceae bacterium
AGCGCGTTTGATCAATTTCGTTCTTAAATTTACGAAAATAAGATTTACAATGTATTTCTTTTGAGTAAACAAATTAGTCTTTATGTTTGTGGTCCTTAATTTAGGATAATGAAAAATTTAATCATCACAGTCATTCTTTTAAGTGCAGTTGTCGTCAGCGGACAACAATAAGAATGGTGTGATCGATTTTAATATATGTTGAAGCCATTCTTTAGAGAATGGCTTTTTTTGTTTTTAAGAATAACTAGGCGTCATTAATGAGCAATGAATTGAACAAGCACAGTAAAGTGCTGACACAAGATCCTACGCAGCCTGCTTCACAGGCCATGCTTTATGCTACAGGTTTATCAGAAGAAGATATGAGCCGAGCGCAAGTAGGGATTGCGAGTACGGGGTATGATGGCAATCCTTGTAATATGCACTTGAATGATTTGGCTGCAGAGATCAAGACCTCAGTCAAAAATCAAGATTTAGTAGGATACATTTTTAACACCATAGGAGTTAGTGATGGTATATCGATGGGGACCACGGGTATGAGCTACTCATTACCTTCAAGAGACCTAATTGCTGACTCTATCGAAACAGTGGTGAAAGCCCAATGGTATGATGCTGTGATTCCTGTTGTAGGATGTGATAAAAATATGCCTGGTGCTGTAATGGCTATGACCAGAATAAACCGTCCGGCTATTATGGTCTACGGAGGTACTATCGCACCTGGATGTTATAAGGGACAAGATCTAAATATCGTTTCGGCATTTGAGGCATTAGGAGAGAAAATATCGGGTAATATTAGTGAAGAAGATTATAAAGGGGTAATCAAGAATGCTTGTCCAGGCCCAGGGGCTTGTGGGGGGATGTATACGGCTAACACAATGGCTTCGGCTATTGAAACACTAGGACTAAGTCTACCTTACTCTAGCTCTAACCCTGCGGCTAGTGCACAGAAAAGGGAAGAGTGTAAAAGCGTTTCAAAAGCCATTTATAAGTTGTTGGAAATGGACCTTAAACCCTTAGATATTGTCTCTAAGGCGTCTTTTGAAAATGCAATTACAGTGGTTATCGCATTGGGAGGTTCCACAAATGCAGTGTTGCACTTATTAGCAATGGCACAGACAGCAGGTATCGACCTTAGTATTGACGATTTTCAAAGAATCAGCGATCAGGTTCCATTTATCGCAGACTTGAAGCCCAGTGGCAAGTTTTTGATGGAGGATCTGCATCATGTTGGCGGAATTCCGGCTGTTCAAAAGTTGCTGTTCAAAGAAGGCTTCATGAAAGAAGGGTGTCTGACGGTTACGGGAAAAACATTGGAAGAGAATTTAGAGGAGTTGCCAGGATTGGAAGAAGGACAAAAAGTTATTGTGCCTGTTGACAAGCCTATCAAGAAAACTGGTCATTTACAGATTCTCTACGGAAACTTGGCTGAAGGAGGGTCAGTCGCAAAAATTACCGGTAAAGAAGGATTACGTTTTGAAGGAAAGGCCATCGTTTTCAATGATGAGTTTGAAGCAAATCAAGGGATTATTGATGGTAAGGTGCAAAAAGGACATGTTGTGGTAATTCGTACCATTGGTCCTAAAGGCGGTCCTGGAATGCCAGAAATGCTTAAACCTACATCGGCTATTATGGGAGCTGGTTTAGGAAAAGATGTTGCATTGATTACTGATGGACGATTTTCAGGAGGTACTCATGGTTTTGTGGTAGGACATATTACGCCAGAAGCCGTTGAGGGAGGTTTAATTGGTCTTGTAAAAGACGGTGATATCATCTATATAGACGCAGAAAAGAATATTCTGGAGGCGAAAATTTCTGATGAAGAAATTGCGAAAAGAAAAGCGGAATGGACACCACCAGCACCACGTCATACTTCAGGATATTTGTCCAAGTATGCGAAATTGGTAAAAGACGCATCCCATGGGTGCTTGACAGATTAAGAAATTGAAAGCAAGATAGAACACTTTTGATATGGAACAAGCCATAGAAAATGCTGAAAGTAATATAGCACAAAAAAATATTTCGGGTTCGGAAGCTGTTTTAGAATGCCTAATAGCAGAAGGGGTGCACACCATCTTTGGATATCCTGGAGGAGCTATTATGCCGATCTATGATGCGCTATATGGATATGAAGACAGACTTAGACATATTTTGACTCGACATGAGCAGGGCGCTGCACACGCAGCGCAAGGTTATGCGAGAGTTACAGGTGAGGTTGGAGTTTGTTTCGCTACATCGGGCCCTGGTGCCACCAATTTAATTACAGGTATTGCAGATGCACAGATTGATTCTACTCCCATCGTTTGCATCACCGGACAGGTGCCTTCACACCTGTTAGGAACAGATGCTTTTCAGGAGACTGATGTAATCGGTATCTCTATGCCTGTCACTAAATGGAACTTCCAAGTCACAAGAGCAGAGGAAATTCCAGTGGCGTTGGCTAAAGCATTTTATATCGCACGTTCGGGTAGGCCAGGGCCGGTTTTAGTAGATATTACGAAAGACGCTCAGTTTGCCAAGTTTGATTTTCAATACCAGGCTTGTAAATCTATCAGAAGCTACGTGCCCTATCCAATCTTAGATAAAACCAAGGTTGAGGCTGCCGCTGAGTTAATCAATCAGGCAAAGAAACCCTACATCCTAGTTGGTCATGGGGTATTACTTTCTGGTGCCGAAAAGGAATTATTAGCCTTTGCTGAGAAAGCAAACATTCCTATGGCATCAACGCTATTGGGATTGTCTGCGGTACCAGTAGATCACCCGTTGTACGTTGGGTACTTAGGTATGCACGGTAATTATGGACCAAACGTATTGACCAATGAATGTGATCTTTTGATCGCCATTGGAATGCGGTTTGACGATCGTGTGACGGGTAACCCCGCTAAGTATGCGACCAAAGCGAAAGTCATCCACATTGAGATTGACCAAGCAGAAATTGATAAGATCATAAAATCAGATGTGGCAATCAATGCAGATGCGAAACAAGCGTTAAACGCATTAGTTGAGCATGTTTCTGAAGCGGATCATAAGGAATGGATCGCGGAGTTTGGGAAGTATAATCAAGAGGAAGACGAAAAGATCATTCAGAAAGATCAGTTCCCGGATTCCGAGGAGATTAAGATGGGTGAGGTAATGCGCGTGATCAATGAACTTTGTGATGGTGAAGCGACTATTGTAACTGATGTTGGACAGCACCAAATGGTGGCTAGTCGGTACTACAAGTTCAAAAGACCGGATTCGAACGTGACCTCTGGTGGACTTGGGACAATGGGCTTCGCCTTACCTGCAGCAATGGGAGCAAAGGTTGGTACTCCGGACAAACAAGTAATTGCTATAATTGGTGACGGAGGCTTTCAAATGACGCTGCAGGAGTTAGGTACCATTTTTCAAGATGAGATCGGAGTAAAAGTGTTGATATTGAATAATAATTTCTTGGGAATGGTTCGCCAATGGCAACAGTTGTTCCATGATAAGCGATATTCTTCAACACCAATGACCAATCCTAACTTTCAGCTTATCGCTCAAGGGTATAGTATTGCTACTGATAAAGTAAGCGAAAGGGCAAAGTTGAAAGATGCTTTGAAGGCAATGTTGGATCATAATGGGCCATATTTACTCGAAGTTATTGTTGAAACGGAGGAGAATGTATTTCCAATGGTGCCGTCTGGGGCTTCGGTATCAGACATACGTCTTGAATGATAATCTAAACGGTTGATTTAGAAGTAGTAAGAAAATAGTGTTTTATTTCCGTTGACGGATTAATTTTGCAACCCTAAAAAATTATCATGTCCATTTATTCAGAAGACAATTCGGACAAATTAGATAAGGAGTTTACATTATCGGTTCTTACCGAAGATAAGGCAGGGCTCCTCAACCACATAACAATTATCTTCAATAGGAGAAAATTGAACATCAATAGCCTAAACGTCTCTAATACAGAGGTGGCAGGTGTGAGTAGGTTTACTATTGTAGTCACCACTACTCGAGAACGAATAGAAAAAGTAGTCAAACAGATAAGAAGACTTATTGACGTCTTGTGGGCATTTGTCTATGAGGATGAAGAAGTTTATTATCAAGAGTTAGCGCTATATAAGATACCTACAAAGGTTTTTCTTAACGGAGATACCATTGAACGGTTGGTAAGACATAATGGCGCGAGGATATTGGTGATCGAACAAGAGCATATTGTCATTGAGAAAACAGGACATAAATCTGAAACGCAAAGTCTATTTGATAAGCTAGAGCCCTATGGGGTGTTAGAGTTTGTCAGGTCAGGCAGAGTGGCGATATCAAAGTCCAGAAGACGTACGGATACTTTGATAAAAGAAATTCAGGAGAAAAGCACTAACCAATTATCTAATTAAAAAAAAGTATAATTTAACTAACAAATAGGATGGCGAAAATTAATTTCGGTGGCGTTGAAGAAGAAGTAGTTACCAGAGAGGAATTTCCTTTGTCGAAAGCGCAGGAGGTTCTTAAAGGTGAAACTGTAGCTGTAATCGGTTACGGTGTGCAAGGACCAGGTCAGTCATTGAACCTAAAGGACAACGGTATCAATGTAATCGTTGGACAAAGAAAACCTTCTAAATCTTGGGATAGAGCGGTAGCTGATGGCTGGGTTCCAGGTGAAACTCTTTTTGAAATCGAAGAAGCATTGGAAAAAGGTACTATCATTTGCTACTTGCTTTCGGATGCTGCGCAGATTTCAATGTGGCCAACTGTTAAGAAACACT
>CAYMST010000342.1:0-4722 GCA_964393115.1 uncultured Roseivirgaceae bacterium
GTCAATAAAGAGAGGGGATAGAATAAAAGCGATCATTATGAATAATGACCTAGTAAAGACATTATTGGAGTATAGCTCCGACGCCATCATATTACTTAGCACAGAATGGAAAACTATACGCAGTAGTAACGCGTTGAATAGTTTACTTCATCGATACGGTATAAAAGAAGAAGTTTTGATAAGCTCGCTTGCTACAACTTTTAGCGAGGAGAGTGACGGTACTCAAAATAGAACATGTGACGTCTCCATTGGAGAGCATATCATCTCGGCAACTCAACTATCTTGTGAGGAAGGTCATGCCTTTCTTGTGCGAAAAAGTCATTTGGAGGAGGTGGCAAACGATATGTTGGTCTACGAGTTCTCAAATAAAGTTACCGATGCCCTTTTCATCTTAGATATAGATCGTTTGGCCATTACATTTTACAACTCTTCTTTTGAAAAAGTAGTTGGCTACAAGGTAAAGGAATTAGAGTCTGATATTCAATCATTACTCCATTCTTTAATTCATATTGAGGATTTGCCAAGTTTTTTGAGACTTACTGAAAATGTGAAAATGGGTAAGTATCAAAACTATGAGATTAACTTCCGACTAAAAAATAAGAATGGAGACTTCAAACAGCTCTATGCTAAATTAAGTCGAGTAAAGCATATAACAGGGGATAGACAAAACTTACTCTCATGCCTTGTTTCCGATGAGACTGAAATACTCGAAACACGTGAAGAGATTGACACCATCAAACAAAAGTATTTGCTAGCGACAGAAGCGAGCTCCACAGGCATTTGGGAGTGGAACTTAATATCTGACCGGTTAGTTGTGGACCATCGGATTAAGGAAATATTAGGATATGATGATCATTCAGAGGCCATTGATTGGAGTAAGGATTGGAGCAGTCTCATTCACTGTGATGATGTAGTGAGATACCGCAGAGCGCTAAGAGCACACGTCAAGCAAAAGGCTGAAGTACTTGAATTAGCTTACAGAATGCAACATCGCAATGGCAGTTACAGGTGGATATTGACCAAAGGAAAAAGTGTGGAGTGGAGAGAGGATAAGATCTCGAAAGTTGTTGGAACCAATACAGATGTCACAAATATAAAGCAGTATGAGCAAGCGCTTTTAAGCACTGAGCAGAGTTATCGCGGGCTTGCGGAGAGTCTAAAGGATATATTTTTCGCTTTAGATGAAACGTTTTGTGTGACCTACTGGAATAAGACGTGTGAGGGAATATTTGCGTTAAAATCCGATGTAGTATTGGGAAAGAATATTTTCGAGGCCTTACCTGAATTAGTTGAACCAGAGATTCAAGATATGATAAAAAAATCGATTCTTGAGAAGTCAAGTGGTGAGGTTCGTTTTACACCGAAAGGTGGTAATGATATTTACGAGTTAAGAATTTACCCTACTGAAGCTGGTGCCACTGTGTTGGCCACAAATATTACGGATAAAATAAAATATGAGGATGAGTTGATCAGTGCACGCAAGTTTGCTGAGACAGCTCTTAAGACGAAAGATGAGTTTTTGTCAGTAATGAGTCATGAGATTCGTACTCCATTGAATGCGGTAATAGGACTAACACATTTACTTTTAGAAAATTCACCTAAAAAAGAGCAGATTGAAACCCTTAACACCTTAAAAATTAGTGGGGACAATTTAATCGGTTTGGTGAATGACGTTCTCGATTACTCCAGTATTCAGTCGGGTAAAATAGACTTGTCAGAAATTGACTTTGATATCAAGCATATGATGGATAATCTGGTCAAAGTGCAAGAAACTCAGGCAGTACAAAAAAACTTGGAGTTTAACTTCTCATGGGGAGGAAGTATTCCACGGTTTATCAAGGGAGACAAGGTCCGTTTAGGACAGATCATCAATAATTTACTCAACAATGCGGTCAAGTTCACGGAAAAGGGGTTCATTAGCCTGTCGGTAGGACTCAAAGAAGAATTAGACAAAGGTGTTGTACTACAAATTGAGGTGAGGGATAGTGGAGTTGGCATTTCCAAAGAGGATTGTACAAAAATATTCGAACCATTCCAGCAAGCTAAGCAGAATATGAAGCGGAAATTTGGTGGTACAGGGCTTGGGCTGTCGATTACAAGAGATTTGCTGGAAATGATGGGAGGAACTATTGAACTAAAAAGTAAGATAGGGGAAGGGTCAACATTTAGTCTGGTAATCCCTTTTGAAAAGTCACAGCCAAAAGAGATAAAAATTAAACGTAATGTCACTCCTAAACCGGAGTTCCAAGAGGAGATTGACATCCTATATGTCGATGATATCCCTACCAATCAATTCTTGATGGGAGGCTTTTGTGCCAAGTGGAACGTACGGTTGGATAAAGCTATGAATGGTCTCGAAGCGCTGGATAAAGTTGCCAAAAAGAAGTATGACTGTATACTGATGGATATCCAAATGCCCGGCATGGATGGGTTTGAAACTTCACAACGCATAAGAGGTTTAGGTGAAGGTTATTACAAGAGGGTGCCGATTGTTGCTTATACGGCTGAAGTGAGTGAAGCAGGGCTTAGCAAAGTAAAAGGAGCCGGCATGAATGATTTACTCACTAAACCAGTAGACCCGAATGATCTATTCGTGAAAATATCTACACACTCAGGAAAGGTATTGAAGGAGAGCTCTGTTAAGGTCAAGAATAGGATTCGGCCAAATGAAATGAATATTTCATTTGCAGATTTAGATGATTTGTATGATGATAGTCCAGAGATGTACGCAGACTTTTTGACTCAGTTAGAAGAAGAGTCCAAACAGAACTCCAATGCTATGATTAGGGCTATTAGAACCAACGATATTGATACGTTTAGATCAATTAAGCACAAAATGCAGACCTCACTTAAGGTCATGAAGTTTCACGATTTTGTCAACTATTTGGAAACGGCTAAGACGGAGATTATAGGGGGTAAACTGGATGAGCAGCGGCAGAGCGGTCACATATTTATGATCAATCAATATGCTAACTATCTGAATAATAGGTTAGCCAGTAAGGTAGAAGGCATTATTACGAAATCCGCCTCCTAGCCTTACGCTATTATGATTTAAAAAGAGACGTTTCCGGGTGTTCTCGGAAAAGGAATCACATCTCTAATATTAGTCATGCCAGTTACAAATAGGATAAAACGTTCAAACCCTAAGCCAAATCCAGCATGGGGTGCAGTGCCAAATTTACGTGTGTCTAGATACCACCAAAGATCTTCTTCAGGGATATTCATTTCTTTCATACGACCTTGGAGAATGTCTAAGCGCTCCTCTCGTTGCGATCCACCAATTATCTCGCCAATGCCCGGGAAGAGTACGTCCATGGCGGCTACAGTCTTATTGTCGTCATTCATTCGCATATAAAACGCTTTGATATCCTTAGGATAGTCCTTAAGAATAACGGGCTTCTTAAAGTGCTTCTCGACTAAGTAACGCTCATGCTCCGACTGAAGATCTGCTCCCCATTCTTCAATGAGGTATTTGAATTTTTTCTTCTTATTCGGTTTAGAGTTTCTTAAAATTTGTATTGCTTCAGTATATGAAATTCTAGCAAACTCATTTTCAAGGATGAATTTTAACTTACCAATCAGATCATATTCACTTCTCTCGTTTTGAGGCTTATTCTTCTCCTCATCAATGAGTCTTTTGTTCAAGAAGGTCAAGTCTTCCATGCAGTTGTCTAGTGCGAACTGAATGAGGTATTTGAGCATTTCCTCTGCTAGATCCATGTCACCATCAAGATCACAAAAGGCCATCTCTGGTTCGATCATCCAAAATTCTGCAAGGTGGCGAGAGGTATTCGAGTTTTCAGCTCTAAATGTAGGGCCGAAAGTATAAACGTCACCTAGTGCCATCGCTGCCAACTCACCCTCAAGTTGACCTGATACCGTTAGGTTGGCTTCTTTTTCAAAAAAGTCTTTTGAAAAATCAATTTCACCATCATCTGTTTTAGGCGTTTCCTTCAAATCAAGAGTTGAAACCCTGAATGTCTCACCAGCACCCTCAGCATCAGATGCTGTAATGATAGGGGTATGCACGTTTATGAACCCCTTTTGATGAAAGAACTGATGTACCGCAAAAATCATAGCATGTCTGATTCGATATACGGCGCTAAAGGTATTGGTCCGAGGTCTTAGGTGGGCGATTTCCCTTAAAAACTCCAAAGAGTGCTTTTTGGGTTGCAAAGGGAATTCGTTTGGGTCTGCCGTTCCTAAAATATCTATTTGAGTAGCATTTAGTTCCGCTGACTGTCCAGATCCCTGGCTAGCCACTAGCTTTCCTTTTATAGAAAGACTGGTACCTGTCGTTATTTGAGCTAATAAATCATCCTCAAACCCCTCCGGTGAAGCTACTATTTGTAAATTGGTAATGCATGATCCGTCATTTAGGTTGATAAAAACCACATTTTTGTTGGACCGTTTAGTTCGAACCCAGCCTTGTACTAGGATTTCTGCGTCCTCACTGATGAGTTTGTCGCTATTGTCCAGTGCTTGTTTGATTTTTATCCTTTTCACAGTTTTATTATTTGTCTTTTGGACTTAATTAAAGCCCAACAGTTAACAGAGGCGACAAAAAAACGTATTTTGCGTTTATTATCAAAGATTGATTGAATTAACCTAATTTTGATTTATTCTGACGAGAAGTGTGACAATGCAAAAGCTTGGTTTAACTCAAAAACTTCAGCAAAAACTTTCCCCACAGCAAATACAGTTTATCAAACTGTTACAGAT
>CAYMST010000343.1:0-4713 GCA_964393115.1 uncultured Roseivirgaceae bacterium
TTCATGGATCTTATACAGGAGTCGAGCCTTCACTGAAGCCACATAGTGATCCTCTAATCCGTAATCGGTAAGTAAAGTCAGGATTGGCATGCAACAAAAAAGTGAAATCTAGTACTTGTGATAAGTCAAAATATAAAGTAAACTTACAAGCAAACTTTAAAATTATTTAAGCATTTGGTAGAAAAAACTATTAAGCTGGAGAATGTCCAGCTTTTGGAATTCTTAGGCGTTGAAAATCAAAACATTAAAGAGATCGCTGCCGCATTTCCAGAAAGCAGGATAATTTCAAGAGGAAATGAAATTAAAATACAAGGCTCATCCCCTCAGATCATCAAAATCAACTCCATCCTCAACTCTCTCATTGACCATTATCATAAGTTTGGAAAGGTTACCAATGATCAGGTAAAGGATTATTTGAATAAAGGAGAAGACGCTCCTTCCTCATATATTGATCAACTGGAGTCTGATGTTCTGGTGTTCGGGACACGTGGTTCTAGAATCGCTCCAAAAACACCGAATCAAAAAAGGCTTGTTGAGTCTTCGAACAAAAATGATCTCGTATTTGCCATTGGGCCGGCCGGTACCGGTAAGACTTATATATCGGTGGCATTAGCCGTTAGAGCCTTAAAAAACAAGGATGTCAAAAAGATCATCATAACAAGGCCTGCTGTAGAGGCAGGAGAAACGCTAGGTTTCTTACCTGGTGATTTGAAAGACAAGGTTGACCCTTACCTGAGGCCAATCTATGATGCGCTGCATGACATGATTCCCTCCGAAAAACTTAAGTACTTTTTCGAAAATGGGATTGTTGAAATCGCACCGCTGGCATATATGCGCGGTCGCACGCTTAATAATGCCTTTATACTACTAGACGAATCACAAAACACTACGCCTATTCAGATGAAAATGTTCTTGACCCGAATGGGCCCATACTCAAAGGCAATAGTAACTGGTGATAAATCGCAGATTGACTTACCTCGTAATCAAAAGTCCGGTCTCGTAGAAGCTTTAGCTGTACTTAAAAACGTAGATGGTATTGATTTTGTATATCTCGACGGCGATGATGTTGTCCGGCACAAAGTAGTTAAAAACATTATTAAAGCCTACAATCAATTTAACGAGCAATCTAAAGAGAAGAACACGTAGTTTGACATGGCAGAACCGCTAAAGAACCTTATCAACGAAACGCTAATTGGAAAGATTTCATCAGATCTCAAAGCGGTTATCCCAGCATGGAATCACGCCGATTTCATGAAGTCAGTATTCAATGAAGCGTGGAAAGATTTTGAGCTCAAGCAGCGCATCAAGCATGTTTCGAGCATGATTCATCAAGAGATGGATATGCCTTATGTAGATGCGGTTCATTATTTGATGAAGGTTGCTCATGGCTTCAGTGGTTTTGAATATTCCCCGAGTACGTAGAGACCTTTGGCTTAGAAGACTTTGAGACATCCATGAAGGCCATAGAGCTATTCACTCAATACTCTACCGGAGAGTTTGCGGTTCGTCCTTTTTTCTTGCGATACGAATCACAAATGACACAACAAATGCTTCAGTGGTCGACGCACGAGAATTATCACGTACGACGCCTGTCCTCTGAAGGTAGTCGTCCACGACTACCTTGGGGTGTGGCATTGAAAAAATTCAAACTTGACCCCTCTCCTATTTTCCCCATCCTCGAAAACCTTAAGAATGACGAGAGCGAGTATGTCAGAAAAAGTGTAGCTAATAATCTTAATGATATTCTCAAGGATAACCCCGACATCGTTCTACAAACATGTAAACGCTGGCAAGGAGCTTCAAAAAACACAGACTGGATCGTTAAGCATGGCTTGAGAACTTTATTGAAAAAAGGGGATGCACGAGCCTTAGATATCATTGGAGTAAACCAAAATCTCAAAATCTCTATTGCGAACTTCACGATTGATCATGAGGTGAAAATTGGCCAAGACCTTCATTTTTCATTTGAGCTAATTTCTCGAGAGTCTAAAGCAACTGAGGTAAGAATGGAATACATCGTCGAATACCTAAAAGCCAACGGGTCGCATTCTCCTAAAACCTTTAAAATCTCCGAGCGACAGCTAGATCCAAAAGAGAGCATACTCATAGAGAGGAAGCAGTCCTTTTTGGAGCGAACCACGCGAAAACATTATCCTGGCATCCATGCGCTATCCATAGTCATCAATGGCAACCAAATGACCAGAAAAGAATTTACTGTTCTGAAATAACGCTCTTGTCTTTTTTACGAATATCTTGATAGTGGCGCTTTAACCATCTGGCCAATCCATCTAAACCGGGAAACAGTACCCTTTCGTTAATGTTTGACTGATCCAGTTTATCGCGAATCTCCCATTTTAATTGGGCAGGAATAAAAATTTTAAAGTAACGTACGTTAGTTGTTTTCACCCACTGATCCATTTGTGAATCAGGATTAGAAAGCATAGAAAAAAGAGCATATTGATTTACGATACGCTGGTCAATGGAGGGTGGTTCAAAAAAAACAGCGTAATCGTTCTTCTTCAATCTCCCAAACTCGTCAAGCGTTGTTGCAGCTCGATCCAACATTTCTGCAGTAAATGCATGAGAACCCTCAGTTTCAATAATCGTTTTTAATTGGTCAGGTAGATAACCAATGGAGTCGACATAATTCACTGCCCATATAACAGCATCTTTATCGAACTTGGTAAAATCCGAAACCGTAAAATGAAGTGCTACATAAGGTGAATATGTCCAATCCAGTAAGCGGGTCGGCAAACCGTGCTGTTGCGCTAGGGCCATCCAGTTCCAAATTGACTTATTCGTCATATCCTGAACTTGAGAGTATTTTCTAAAATTACGCAAAAGGTGTTTTTCCAGATGGGACTCTCCTAATCGATTGAGGCTGGTAGAAAGGTCATAGCTTGCATCCTCAGACCCTCTGTAGACGTATGAAGACCTAAATCGATTGATGGACCTGGACCATGAATCATGGTATAAGGTCTCTTGTAGTTCGTTCCATGAACTGATCTTGATTACTTGTTCCTTAGACATACCCGGTTGTTTTTCATACTACCCTATTCGCTCTATCTTGGCATTTCAAACCGGCAAAATATATCCTTATACATAGATAAACCAGAACAATTTCTAATATTTCGACGTCATCTTGTGGATCAGGGGCTTTACGTTTTTATTCGTCTATAGTCTCAAGAAAACACAGGGTGACTCATGCTAAGTCACCCCAATAGGTTTAGATTTCGGCTTGCACCTTCAGCTTCAACATGTCTCCCATGCCAAAAGCATTATAAAGTCCTTCGTGTATCTGATCCAACTGTCCATTATACGGAGCAATATGATCTCCCATACCCATTTTATCCACTACAGTCCTGACGGGACGGCTACCTGCAGGCGTATTGATGAGATTCGCCACTGCATCCGCTACGTCTTGAGGGTTTTGTGCTGGGTTACTAGCTAATGCTCCTTCGAAGCTCTCAAAAGTTTGTTGAGGGGCATGAACCATATCTCCATAACTCTCATTTTGAGAAGTATCAGACGGTTTCATCAAGCTATTGAAAAAACCGGTAGGGTATCCACCAGGCTCTACAATGCATGAGTCGACCCCAAAACCCGACAGCTCAATACGATAGTTTTCAGCTAAAGCTTCGAGTGCCCATTTGGAAGCGTTATAAGGCCCATAAAAAGGAAACACCATCCTACCCAAGAGGCTTGAGATATAAACCACCAAACCTGAACCTTGCTTTCGAAATAATGGCAATACGCTTCTATTCACTCGCTGTACTCCAAATACATTGACATCAAAAAGACGCTTGAAGTCTTCCGATGTAAATTGTTCCTGAATTCCCAGTACTCCGACGCCAGCATTGTTGATAACAACATCTAGTCCCCCTAGAAGTTTTATGGCCTCTGCTACTCCAGCTTCAACACTTTCGTCGCTCGTAACATCTAGGTTTACTACCTTGGCACCAGCAGCACTGAGCTCGTCTGCGGCTTGCTTATTCTTTGATTCTGGATTTCGAATCGTGGCAACTACATCGTGTCCTTGACTTAAGAGTGTTTTTACTGTTAAAGCTCCAAAACCTCCATTTGCTCCCGTAATTAGTATTTTTGACATAACTTATTTTGATTAATGACTGATGTAAAATAACACTTTTAAATACCGTTTCCAGCAAATGATTCCGTTTAGTTCAAGCCAAGCGTGAAAAAGAAAATTGTGTCATATCTGTTCTGTATAAAGATGAAGAAATAGTTATTCATAGAAATAGTAAAAGACGAGTTCGGAGCAAACGGCATAAAGGCTTTTGATCAAGCTATCTATCACCAAAACAAATTATTTTCTCCACCTGTATTTTTTAGTCAGCGATATAGCATAACAGTGATCTAACCTTTTTAATATTAGATGCTACCGACCACCTAGCCTGGCTAGAATAAGTTTTTTTTCTTTATCTGAATCCGCCAAAGAAAGGGCTTTTCCCAAGTAGTCAGAGGTCTTTTGTTCGTCACCATGGTAACTAGAAAGTACACCCAGGGTAAGAAAGTGTAAAGCATTCGGCTTAAAATCATTATCATAGGTCATTTGTAGTATCCGGCTGAACGCTTCTTCCCTATTTCCTAAAAAAAAGTACGCTATTTGCTTGTTTAAGTATATCAAATCACTTCTTTCCAGCGCTTCCAATAATTCATATTGACTGTATACACTACCCCAGTTGATCGTTTCAA
>CAYMST010000344.1:0-4676 GCA_964393115.1 uncultured Roseivirgaceae bacterium
TCATAATCGTAGGTGCAGTAATTTTGTACTACGTCATCAAAGCGAGGAAAACGCACTCAAAACAGCAAGTTCAGAATAATAGATCAAGTTCCGAAAATGAAATCCATGTAACCATGCCTGCGAACAATCGAGTTGCAGAAAGTAGTAGCCACGAGAATGAAAGTGACGATGATTTGGTTACCTTTCATATTTCCTATGGCTATGGAGAGGAAAAAAGCAAGAACCAAACACCGGGGAAATGGATAAAACCCGGTGAAGCAATCAGTATAAACGGGAAAACATTTACTGGTGGTAATTTTTATTTTGGTGGTAAGCTCAGTGCATTAGACAGGTATCGAACCGAAGCCTCATTGGTAGATGATTCCCTAAAAATTGAAGACCAGCCTTCAACTTATGAGGATGAAAGTTTAGGTTATTGGCCAAAATTTATCTCGCTCACACCTAAAGGACGTGGAGCTTTTCTAAATTGGCTATCTAGCGATAGAAGCGCTCCAGAAACCCCTTTGGGATATGTTTTTATTTATTTCTATGGCATCGAAAGACGCATTACTGTTGATTCAATTAAACAAGCAGTAGATGACGCAGAATTTAAGTCATTGTTTGACGAAATTATACGCTTAAAGGGCATTTACGGAGAAAATAGTCGTTCTTTTGCAAATTATTCCCTACGTCTTCTCGAGATTATGTGTTTACTACGTCCCCAGATCGTATCATACCCAGAACTTGAAAAAGCCCCGCAACGAGATTCACTGTTTTTTAAATACCAACTTGCGACTGCGGTCAGCGAAGAAAAGCCAATTTCCGCTGAACTTGCATTGGCGTGGGTTCAGTTTTATCCAGATTACATTTTAGGAAAGCCTGCACGCCGTTGTGCCGATGAATTTAGCCAAATGTTTACACGTATATACAATAAAAAATATGGAGATGGCATTGTTGTCAAACCCAATAAAAAACGGTTAAATATTGGCTACCACCCTGCGAGTTCTTCTTTACACGGCGTATCTCTGCCACAAAAGGATCTACCTGATCCGAGTAACTTGAAAGGGCCAACAAAGAAGTTGGTTGCCATTGCGGATGAATGTACGACTGCATTAGATGCCTACAGCCGCTACCTTGGCAAAGCAAATACCGCGCGAACAGATATAGCAGCCATATTATTATTGCCAGACGAACTGAGTGATTTGGAAGTTACGTCGGTGCTAGGTGATTTTAAAAAGTGGGCGGAGGATGTCATAGCAACAAAGAATGGCCTAGTGAGTGTCGAGGATTTTTGGGCGTTTACCAAATTGCCCTTACCTGTAAAGATCAACAAAAAGGAAGCAGAGTTGATTCAGAATCTTACCGAAAAAGTTGGTTATGGCATGGCTCCCGATACGCGTTACCACCATGCCAAGCCAAGCATAGATGGAAAGCTGGTTCTATTTCCAGAAGGTCACGGAAAATATTTTGAATCTTCCAAAGCGTTTAATGAAATAGGAATGACGGTACGGTTGGGGGCAATGGTTGCTGCTATTGATTCTCATATCGATCCATCTGAGGTAAATTTATTAACCAAGCTAATTGATCACGATACCAACTTGTCCCCTACTGAGAAACGTTCCTTACAGGCTTACTTGCAGTGGAGGCTAAATACGCCTTCTAATGTGACAGGCTTAAAAGCCAGACTAGGAACACTTGGGAATTCTGAAAAAGCAGCTATTAGTCGTATCCTTATTGCTGTTGCAATGGCCGATGGAAGAATAGAACCAGAAGAAATCAAGCAGTTAGAGAAGCTCTATACCTTATTGGGACTCGATAAAGCCCTTGTTACAGGAGACATTCATGCAATGTCATCCCATAAAACCAAAGCACGCCCAGCTAGTCCTCAAGCAGAAACTATTTCATCTACTTCCGCTTCCTTTCAGTTGGATGAAAGTATTCTCGCAATCCATGAATCAGAAACCAAAGATGTACAAAGCATGTTGGGTGCTATATTTGTGGAGGATGAACCAGTCGAGGATAATTCCAATGATCCAAATACGGATAATAGCACCGTACAAGAAGAAGAGATCGGAATTGATAAACAGCATTATGCTTTGTTTGAAAACTTGATACAAAAAGACAAATGGACTCGTGAAGAAGTAGAAACATTGTGCCGTGATTCCGGTTTGATGCTTAGCGGAACATTAGAGACAATCAATGATTGGTCATTTGAGAAAGTAGATGCAGCTGTACTGGAAGAGGATGGTGATGCTATTTATGTCGATCAGGAAATCGTAAAAGAGATAGAAGGTTAAATTTATGGGAAAACGTATTAGGTTAAAAGAGCGTGACGCAATCATCCAATCCTTGAAATCGGGTGTGACTCCTAAAATCGGCATTCAGCATATCCAGGTAGGACGTAGTAATGAGGTGAAAGCCTTGTATAAAGATATTGAAAGGATCTCGCAAGGTGGTGCAGCATTTAGGCTTGTTATTGGTGATTATGGCTCAGGAAAAACATTTTTTCTCAGTGTTGTACGTTCCATTGCTCTGGAAAAGAAACTGGTTACAGCCAATGCAGACCTTTCACCAGATAGGCGTATACACGCTTCTTCCGGTCAGGCACGCAATCTTTATTCCGAGCTTATGAAGAATTTGGCTACCCGCAATAAACCAGATGGCAATGCATTAGCTAATGTTGTAGAACGGTTTGTAACTGGGGCTCGTAAAGAAGCAGATGATACAAACAGTGATGTCTCAACTGTAATACAGCAAAAATTAGCTTCCTTGTCAGAACTGGTTGGCGGGTATGATTTTGCAAAAATTATTGAGGCTTATTGGAATGGACATGAAAAGGATAATGAGGAGTTAAAAGCAAATGCTATTCGTTGGCTACGTGCTGAATACACAACTAAAACAGATGCTAAAAAAGATCTGGGAGTCAGAACGATTATTTCGGATAACTCGTTCTATGATGCGTTAAAGCTTATGAGCCTGTTTATACGTCAGGCGGGATATGATGGTTTACTTGTCAATCTGGATGAGATGGTCAATCTTTATAAATTAAATAGCACACAGGCACGTACATCTAATTACGAGCAGATCCTACGGATACTCAATGATTGCCTGCAGGGTTCTGCGGAATATCTTGGATTTCTATTGGGAGGAACACCGGAGTTTCTCTTAGACCCCCGCCGAGGATTGTATAGCTACGAAGCTTTGCAATCCCGGTTGGCAGAAAACAGTTTTGCACAGCGAGCAGGTGTGATTGATTATTCCTCTCCAGCCCTTCATCTAGCGAGCCTAACACCAGAGGAGCTTTATATACTTCTCAAGAACCTTCGCCATGTATTTGCTGAAGGTGATACTTCTAAATACCTAGTGCCTGATGATGCACTAAAATCTTTTCTACACCATTGTAGTCAGACCATTGGGGATGCCTATTTCCGTACACCAAGAAATACTATCAAAGCATTTCTAGATATGCTGGCAGTTTTGGAACAAAATCCTTCTATGCAGTGGTCAGAGTTGGTTCAATCTATTACCATCGCGGAAGATCGTCCAAGTGATACAGATGAAATTGTAGTAGGTGAAGAGACAGATAAAGTTTTGCATTCTGATTCTGATGGACTCGCTGATTTCAAATTATGATAGAGGAATACCAGCGTCTTGATAAGCGTATTCAAAAGTGGTTGTTTCACCAGGGCTGGTCTGATCTACGAGAAATACAAAAACGAGCCATTGCACCGATTCTCGCAGGTGATAGAGATGTACTAATTAGTGCAGCAACGGCAGCAGGTAAAACAGAGGCTTTTTTTCTACCTGCATGTAGTGCGATAGGCGATGAAGTAAGTGGCTTTAGCATTCTATACATAAGTCCTTTAAAAGCTCTGATCAACGACCAGTATCGCAGGCTTGAATCTTTATGTGAAATATTGGATATACAGGTTACGCCGTGGCATGGGGATAGCCTCCAATCAAAAAAAAAGCAAGCCAGAAATAACCCTTCCGGTATTCTGCTAATTACCCCCGAATCTTTGGAATCACTACTAGTTAGAGAGCCGGGATGGGTGAAACAATCCTTCATATCACTTAAATATATCGTCATTGATGAATTTCATGCGTTTATCGGAACAGAACGTGGGATGCAATTGCTTTCTCTACTTACTCGCCTAGAGCATGTTACTACCCGAATTTCTAACCCTATTCCAAGGGTTGCTTTAAGTGCGACACTGGGAGAGCTTGAACAGGTACCACTTTCTCTCAGACCGAATCAAAGTCTACCTTGTGAAATTATAACGAGTAGACAGTACCAAAGCACGATTAAAGTTCAGGTTAAGGGATATCTAGACCCGATAGATACAATCATAGACGAAACCCGTGCCCCCGCCGAACAGCAGATTTGTCAGGCAATATTTAGTCTCTGTAGAGGCGATTCACATCTGGTCTTTGCAAATAGTCGCAGCCGAACCGAGAGTATCGCTGCACAGTTAAGTGATTTATGCGAACAGCAAGTTGTACCGAATGAATTTTTCCCACATCATGGTTCTTTAGCTAAAGAGCTAAGAGAAGATTTAGAAGCTAGATTGCAGAAAGAGACTTTACCGACTACAGCTATTTGTACCATGACATTGGAGTTAGGTATCGATATTGGCAAAGTGAGTTCTGTCATTCAGGTTACAGCTCCACATTCAGTAGCAAGTTTGCGCCAGCGC
>CAYMST010000345.1:0-4668 GCA_964393115.1 uncultured Roseivirgaceae bacterium
AAAACATTGATAGTAGGTCTACCTCCCAAGTAAAGGTATACTTTGATACCGACTGTAGCAGTGACTTCGAAATCCCTAGTTTTCAGCTGGGTGGATTAGAACTAGACTCAGGTTTTTTGGAAACACCATTTTCTCCATCCTCAGAAAAAGACTGGCACCATGTCTTTATCCCGATACCAGACAACATTCAGTCCACCACCCTACGAGTAGGAATTGAGTTTACTCATGATGAAGGGAATAATTTTTATATCGATGACATCCATCTGCATACCAACGGCGTGGCAGAACCGGTACATACAAAAGGAAATGAGATGTTTTTCCATCCCAATCCTGTACATGCTTATACGGGCCAAAAAATTACTGTCTCATTTGATTTGGAAGAACGGCAAGACCTCATGTCTCTTACTATTTTGGATATGCTCGGTGTTCCGTTAAAACAAGTGCTTATAGAAGATGTCCTTAATCAAAACATAGCCTTAGACCTGTCGAGTTTATCTTCTGGTACTTATCTCGTGGTGGCCAAATCAAAAAACATCTCACTTTCCAAGAGAATGATTAAAGCTGATTAAGCTAAAAACATTTAATCATATAAACATTTAAAGGGCAAAACATAAAAATGATTACTTGCTGACAGCATCCAGAAATAAAATAAAAAAACCCTTCTTTGAAAATTCATCGAAGGGTTTACTAAGCGATAAGCTATCCAAAAATAATCTTTTAGATAGATGAATCAGGTTTTTCAAATCCGTTCAAAGTTGGTTACCAATGTTTATTCAAGAAACATAAATGCAGCTATGAGTAATACAAAGGTACTATGAAGCCGTTGCCGACACGTTCAATATTGTACGCATCTATAACAGTATTGTACCAATTACCTCTAATTTTAAATTTCGGAATACAGAAATCTAAATAAAGAATCAGGAGTCCAATTCAGTTCATTCTTTTGCAGGAACACTAACAAACTCAGTAGTGAGGATATTCTTAAAAGAACATTTTTAGATGCCGTAATCCATTTTCAGATTTGATGATCATCTTGAAGTCGATTCATCCTTTGGTACTTATGTAAAACATGGCTTTTATGAATCTCATTCTGTGTTATTCATATGACGAGTCAAGATATATAGGGACAATATTTAGTGTGAATGGTAACTACAAAATGATAAAAACATGAACAACAGCAAGATTTGGAATGGAACACAGCAAGTCATGAATTATTTTGGCACATCCGTTGAGTCCTTTGGAATTCGGAATATTCCATCTTCATATTGGGATAGTGGCTTGATAGGGGATCCAAAAGCTGCCATCTCAGATGGTTCCTTTTTCAGATTATCTCTTGTGGGATTGAACTACAAGTTCCCTTCAAAAAGCATAAAGAAGATCGAACAATTAGAAATTTCCCTTTATGGAAATAATCTCTGGTTATCAACTCGTTACAGTGGTTTTGACCCACAACAAACGCTTAGAGGTGATTTTTCGAGTTATGGTTTGCATTATTTTAGCCGTCCTTCGGAGAAAACATATGGTATTAGTCCTAAACATAAAATT
Source organism: uncultured Roseivirgaceae bacterium (assembly GCA_964393115.1). Classification (GTDB taxonomy): domain Bacteria; phylum Bacteroidota; class Bacteroidia; order Cytophagales; family Cyclobacteriaceae; genus CAYMST01. The sequence continues at coordinate 1,546 of CAYMST010000345.1, forward strand.
TTAAACCTCACCTCTCTCAATTGAACCGAGGTGTCTATATTTAACCGCTAAATTTGAAGTAATGAAGATTTTAAAACTAATAATAGTCGTCGGTTGTTTTATTGTACTGACGCATTACATCAGCTTATTATTCTTTGAGTCCCCTTTTTTATGGTGATGCTGATTTGAAATAAAATCGTATTTTGATTGGCATCTAAAGGATATCTGGAGATGCCAATCAAAGCTTTTGCAACCTTGATCATACACTAAACCTTGTGACAAAAGCTAATATTCTTACTGTAGTTGATTTGGGCTATTGATCAACTAAAAAAAATAACGGTCAGGAATTACAAGGCTCTGATATACTCACTTAGGATTTCGATAATATTTCTTTTTCACCTTAGGGACTAGTTTATTCAAGTCCGAAATGCGCTTATCGTGTGAAGGGTGTGTTGAAATAAATTGTGGAGGAGACTTCCCTTCACTCAGTTTTGACATTCGTGTCCAGAAAATAGGTGCTTCCGCCGGGTCATAACCTGCCATCGCCATAAAAGCTAATCCCATCTCATCTGCCTCTGATTCGTGCTTTCTAGAAAACTTCAGCAATCCTAATTGTGTAGTTAAACCAATCCCTTGCAATAGAACTTCTTGACTCAGTGTCAGGCTCCCTCCTCCTCCAAGTGCCACCGAAACGATTCCTAAACTCGACTGGGCTGCTACGGTCTGGCTCATTCTTTCACGACCATGATTGGCAATGGCATGAGCCACCTCATGTCCCATTACTACAGCTACCCCCTGTTCATCTTTACAGATAGGCATAATACCTGTATAAAACGCCACTTTTCCACCAGGCATGCACCAGGCATTGACGGTTTTGCCATCCTCCAGTAGGTTAAACTCCCACTTGAAATCACGAATCAAGTGTGACTTTCCTATTTCAGCCATGTATATCTCCACTGACTTCTGAATTCGTACCCCAACTCTCTTCACCATCTCGGTTTGCTCCTTGTCATTGGAGAGTTTTGTAGTTTTCAAAACCTTTTCATACTCAGTAAAGCTCATCGGAATGATTCTATCATTCGAGACTAGCTTTAGTTGCTTCCGACCAGTCAACGGCACCGTAGCACAAGCCGAAGCCAGTAAAAAAATGGGTAGTAATAAATATCTTCGCATATACGCCGTCATCAATACAACAACAACGCAAATATGTCCAAAATAATACTTGAGGAAAAAGTAATTTGGATTACTGGAGCTTCCTCCGGAATAGGAAAAGCCCTGGCCTTGACACTTGCAAAAAAGAATAATGCGCTAATTCTAAGCGGAAGAAATAAAGATGCACTAGAAAGTGTGAAAGATGAATGTTTAGTGTATACCAATCAGAACATCATGATCAAACCATTTGACGTAAAGGAAGAGGCATCGATCATAAAAAATATTGAGACGGTAAAGTCTGAATGGGGAAGAATAGATATAATAATCAATAATGCAGGGGTTTCGCAAAGAGCTCCAGCTTTAGAAACCACCTATGAAACGGAAAAATCGATTATGCAAGTTAATTTTTTTGCTCCAGTGCTCCATTCGAAATTGACCATAAAGGAGTTATTCGATCATCAATCACTTGGTATCATCAATATTTGTTCCTTAGCTGGTAAGCTTAGTATTCCTATGCGTTCGAGCTATACAGCTTCCAAGCATGCCATGCAGGCGTATTTCAACGCCCTCCGCTTCGAACTTAAGCCATCCAACATTCATGTATTAACCGTATATCCTGGATATATCAAAACGAATCTATCGAATAATGCTTTGACAGCTGACGGTACTTGTCATGGAAAATTGGATAGCAACCAGAAAAAAGGCATAAAGGTAGAGGTAGCAGCACGAAAAATATTGTTAGCTTTTGCAACACGAAAACATGAATACACTTTCGGTGGAATTAAAGAAATGATAGCTTTGAGAATACAACAATTATCCCCATTGTTGTTTAGAAGACTCATTTCATCGATGAAATTAAATCAAAAATCCTAATTAACCGTTATTTGTCTTTAATAGTCACTGGTTCGTCAAAACACACATGATGCGTAGCATCTTTTAGCGTTTTCACATTGGCCAGGTAAAAAATACTAGTAAGAGAAGCCTAAAATATGCTCAGATCATTATTTACCATTGTTTTGCTCACCCCAATCTATGTTTTGAGTCAAATCAATACTGCCGTACCTCATTCTAGCAACATCATATACCTTAAAATTACGCCTGTCCAAGAAAGTGGCCTAAGTACTTTGTCTCAAAGCAAGCAACTTGCTTTGGCACAATTGGAAAACCACGTTCAGACAGAATCGATTACCCCCATACACCAGAACCAAAAAGTACCTTCAGGAAACACTCGATTAAAGCCTTCTATTCTCGACAATATTTATAAAATAGAATTGCAGCCTGGACAACAACTCGAAGAAGCCATAAACACTTTGTTACAATTCGACAATGTCATATATGCTGAACCAGCATACCTCGACTATTCTTTAGCGGTGCCAAATGACCCGAATGCTGAACGAAATGGAAATCAAGATCATCTTGAAATCATCAAAGCTTACGAAGCTTGGGACCTAGAGACAGGTAACGATTCTATCAAAATCGCAATAGTTGATTTCGGAGTGGATTATGGACATATCGACTTAGCACAAAATCACTTTATCAACGAGGCAGAAATACGAAACGACACCATTGATAATGACGAAAACGGCTATGTGAATGATTATTTTGGGTATGATGTCGCTGATAATGACTCAGATCCTAGTACTGATGGTAATCAACATGGAACATCTGTTGCAGGAATTGCTGCCGGATCTACGAATAACGGGGTAGGAATTGCTGGAGTAGGATATGATTCTAAGTTTGTGCCAGTCAAAATATTCAAAGATGGAGCGACAACAACCTCTAGTGGTTATGATGGAATAATGTACGCAGCAGCTGCAGGAGTAGATGTCATGAATCTATCCTGGGGCTCGAAATTTTCATTTTCCCAGTTCAATCAAGACATTGTCAATTTTGCAGTGCTTGAAAAAGATATAGTCTTAGTTGCTGCAGGAGGAAACGCCGGAATCAATGTAGAAGAAGACTGGTATCCAGCGTCTTACGACAACGTACTCT
>CAYMST010000346.1:0-4650 GCA_964393115.1 uncultured Roseivirgaceae bacterium
CCCCTGTTACCAGGATGAAAACCTGGCGTCCTAACCCCTAGACGAACGGACCATTAACACTCGATATTTTCGAGCTTTTGAAATAGTGACGCAAAATTAGACAAATATTCAAAACATACAAAACATGAAGAAAGAAAATATTGAAATTGAAGAAAATACAGGGGTAAAAAAAAGGTTTTACAAAACCTCACCCTGCCAACGCACTTTATGACATAGATATTTGTTAATGAGATACCTAATATTAGTTTTGCATCCATAAATTTTCACTATAACACCAAGAAAAATGTCTGAAATTAAAATTGGTATTAACGGATTTGGTCGAATCGGTAGATTTGTGTTCCGTCAGGCCATCAAACGAGATAATATTTCGGTTGTCGCCATCAACGATCTTATTGACGTTGATTACATGGCCTACATGCTAAAGTATGACTCTACACATGGCCAATACGAAGGTGAAGTAGAAGTTAAAGATGGTAAACTTATCGTAGACGGAAAGGAAATTAGAGTAACGGCTGAAAGAAATCCGGCAGATATCAACTGGGGAGCTGTTGGTGCGTCGTATGTAGTAGAGTCTACAGGGATTTTCCTTACTAAAGAAAAAGCACAAGGACATATCGATGCTGGAGCAAAAAAAGTAATCATGTCTGCTCCATCTAAAGATGATACGCCTATGATTGTAATGGGTGTAAATCATGACACCTATACCAATGATATGAATTTCGTATCCAATGCATCATGTACTACCAACTGTTTGGCTCCAGTAGCTAAAGTATTGCATGACAAATTTGGTATCGAAGAAGGTTTGATGACTACAGTTCACGCGACAACGGCAACTCAAAAGACAGTTGACGGTCCTTCGGCTAAAGACTGGAGAGGTGGACGTGGTGCTGCTCAGAACATTATCCCTTCATCCACTGGTGCTGCAAAGGCCGTAGGAAAAGTAATTCCTTCTTTGAATGGTAAGTTGACTGGTATGGCTTTCCGAGTTCCTACTCCAGATGTATCAGTTGTTGACTTAACCGTAAAGTTAGGCAAAGAAACTAGCTACGACGAGATCAAAGCTGCCATGAAAGAGGCTTCAGAGAATGAGTTAAAAGGAATATTGGGTTACACTGAAGATCCAGTTGTTTCTAATGACTTCCTTGGGGACGCGAGAACATCGATTTTTGATGCTGGTGCTGGTATCATGCTTTCGCCTACTTTTGTTAAAGTGGTATCATGGTATGACAACGAAATGGGATATTCCACAAAAGTTGTTGAGCTAATTGAATACATTGATTCTGTTAAGTAATTAATATCTTAGCTATATTAGCGGGTTGCCGAAAGGCAACCCTCTTTTATTCGGAAAAAGCTCTTGGAACAAATAGACCTATCCATCATAGTTCCCTCATTTAATGAGGAAAATTACATTGCAAAGTGTTTAAAATACTTGCACGATAATATTAGTGGGCTCTATGAGTTCGAGGTACTAATTGTTGATGCTATGAGCATTGATAGCACAATAAGTGCCATTGAGGAATTAGGCTTCAATAGTGTTCGACTTATTATTGATGCCAAGCTAAGATTTAAAAAATACGCAGCTTTAAACGAAGGAGCTAAGCACGCAAAAGGTGATGTCTTAATATTTCTAGATGCAGACACTTTATTGCCTCGAAACTTTGACCTGTTAATCATGCAAGTATTGACTAGTAAAGTTGTTGGCGGTGCCTTTAATTTGGAATACGATATAAAGCCCATCTCTCTTGAGTTGGTTCTACTCTTCAACAAGATAAGATACCGCATATCAAAACACTTTTATGGGGACCAAGCCGTCTTTTGTAAAAAAGAGGCATTTGAAACTGTAGGAGGATTTCCAAAGGTAAATGTTCTAGAAACCGCAGGGCTTTGTAAGCGTCTTAAGAAAAAGGGGAAACTCTATCTCGTTCCAACACCGGTAATTACCTCAAGTCGAAGATTCCTAAAAGGCGGGGTATTTTCCGTATTTATGGAAGATCTAGCTATCTGGTTACGTAATAAATTAAGTTTATCTGTATCTGATTTAGGCACTAAGTATTGGGAATCAGGGAATGAACATAAGTAGTTTTTTCAAAAGAAAAATCAAATATCCTAAGCTTCCCTCATTTGATATGCACTCCCATTTACTCCCCGGGATAGATGATGGAGTAAAAACATATGAAGAAGCAATCGAAATACTCAAAATCTTTAGAGATTTAGGTATCAAGGAGGTAGTAACTACCCCACATATTATGATGGAGTATTACCCAAATACCCCTCTAATCATAAACGAAAAACTCGCAGCATTACAAAATTATGTAAACGCGAGTGATTTGGATATCAAAATAGACGCCGCAGCCGAATATTATTTTGATGATCATTTCAAAAAACTAATCCAAGAACCAAGCCAACTACTTACCTTCTTGGATAATTTTATTCTAGTAGAAACCCCAATGTACAACATTCCTCCGGATGTTATAGATGTGTTTTTCAGTTTACGCGCTAAGGGTATTACGCCTATATTAGCACATCCAGAGCGTTATCATTTTATCCAAAACGACATTTCGTTGATCGATGAAATAAAATCATCAGGAACGCTCATCCAAGTAAACTACCCTTCTTTTTTTGGAGCCTATGGCCCAGAAGCGCAGAAAACTGCCCAACAGCTGTATAAAAAGAAGTTAATTGATTTTACCGGAACCGATTGTCATAACATCCGACAGGCACAAGGCCTTCAGCAGTTTTTGTAACCATTTTTTTCTTGTCAACTACTCTCTCCCGACTCATATCCAAAATCCGCTTGGAGATCGTAGCCGCTGCTACTCTGAACCGCGAGTTGATCGCACCGCTCATTTTCAGCGATTCCCGCATGTCCTTTAACCCATTGAAACGTTATTTTCTGAAGTGGGTAGAGTTTTAAAAAGCGTTGCCAGAGGTCCTTGTTTTTCTTGCCTTTGAACCCCTTCTTTTGCCAATTGAACACCCATCCCTTTTCCACAGCGTCAACCACATATTTAGAATCAGAATATATCTTTACTTGAAGTCCTGTCTTCTTAAGCGCCTCTAATCCCACGATCACCGCTAGCAGCTCCATTCTGTTATTTGTAGTTTTTCGAAATCCCTCTGTGAGTTCCTTTCGATGTTGTCCATAGAGAAGCACAGTCCCATACCCACCAGGACCTGGGTTTCCACTAGACGCGCCATCGGTATACATCACCACCATGATTTAATTCTGTTTAATTGACTGAAAGACATCTTTTAACTTGTCAAACTCGGCATCAGTAATAGCTGGAAAGTTAGCCACACGAAATGAGTTGGTTTTCCAACTGCCGTATCCATTGCCCAAAACAATGTTATTTTTTTTCATCCGTTGCTTGAGTAGCATAAGCTCTTCTACATCATACTTATAAGCCAATACGGTTTGCGATCGGCATGACTTATTAGCACATACGTGCTGTAAGCCGATCTTCTCTTCTAAAAATGATGATATATCGGTGTAACGGTTATGAATATGGCCTGCTACCTCAGTAATGTAGCTAACCTGTTCCAAATAACGAGATAGGAGGTAAATCCCGATTGTGTTCGGCGTATATGGTGTTTGGTTTTTTTGGTAGTTGCTTAGTACAAAATTTAAGCTATTGTAATATCTCTTGTCTCCGCGTTTACGAGCTCTTTCTATTGCCCTTGGCGACAAGATCATAACGGCTAAACCTGGCGGTAAACCGAAGCACTTCTGAACAGAAGCAAACCATATATCTGCTTGTTCCCATTCCAACCGAACACCGGCCATCGATGAAGTAGCATCAACGGCAATAACAATATCATCATGCCTTTCACGAATAGTTCGTATGACCTCATCATTCAATTGAGTCCCATTCGAGGTTTCATTATGAGTGATGCAGATCAAATCCGTATTCTTATGCACTGCTAATCCGGCCATACTTAACTTATCATCTAATCCAAAGGGACTCGAGATAGCTCTGGAGGTGATTTTATTCGTATAATCAAACCATTTCTCCCCAAATGCTCCATTGTGAAAATGTACCGAGGTACCACCAGTTAGCGACTGCGCAATAATTTCCCAACACTCAGTTGCGGAAGAGGTCAGTACTATATCATACTCAATAGGAATCTCTAATTTAGATTGGAGCAATTTCTTTGTTTTGCCAAGCAAATCCATAAAACTTGGGCTTCTATGATTGACTTCAAAAATTCCGCACTCAAAACCTTCTTGAAAGTAATGATTTACCTTTTCGTGAATCTTAGAGGGTCCTGGATAAAAAGAAATGGTTTTAGAAGGACTTGTCTTCATTCGAGTATTTCTAATTCTGTGTAAAACAAAGCGTCCACATGGATACCTTTATCTTTGATTACCTGAAGTTGAGCATTAGGTATAAGGCAGTGCTCCAGCTTTTCTGCCATCACAATTACTAAGACGATTAAGGCAACCCCCAACAAAAAATTCAATAGTTTCATATACCCCCTGTTATTTCGGGATACACCATATAAAACATCAAGTAAGCCATAATCAATGTAAGTAAGAGATTTAAAGACTGCCCGGACAGATAGAGAAGCAAAGGCCTTCCTCCTTTCAGATACCCTTTTAATTGTCTGAAATCTGTTGCAAGCCCAATGCTAACAAAGGCCAAACAAAAC
>CAYMST010000347.1:0-4583 GCA_964393115.1 uncultured Roseivirgaceae bacterium
TTTGTAGGGGAAATGACTCGCTACCTCTATAACCACCAAATGATGAAATATATAAAGGTTACTTCATTCCTACATAGTACCCCAAGAAATGTCAGAGGAAATAGGTAGAGGTATCGCTCTCTTATCAATATATAGATAACACCTATGATCAATAATCCACAAAGGTTTTCTGACATGTTGTAAATAGAGAAGGCTGCATGCCAGGGTAGTAGCGATAAGACCAATGCAGAAAAGAAGGCTTTTTGAGAGCTTTTAGTTGTAATTTGAGTTAATCGAAAGGTTAAAAAAATGGACAAAAGCGATAGACAAATATTGAGTATCTTGGCTGTATTCAATGAATTGTCATTGACCAAATTCATAAAGAAACCTACTAAATAGCGATAGGTAGGCAGCCAAACAACTTGCCTGTTTTTGTAATCGTCGTATACCCAGTCGTTTTGTATTGTTTTTTCAACGATGATCAGATTATGGTACGAGTCTCCCCAGTAGTCTTCAAATCCAAGGCCCCAATAGATGGTTCTTGCGACAAGTCCTATGAACAAGACAACAAGAACAGATTTATTCGTTTTAATAAAGGTTTTGATAAATGCTGCTTTTTAAAGCTAAATTATAAAGGTTTGATCTATATTAGCTCGATATCAAAGATCTAAGGAATAACATTGGATTAAAATTTTAAGTTTATTCAAAATAACGCGTCTACAAGAAGTTATGAGATTAATGGGGAAAACTTACTTCGTTTTTATAATAATACTATTTTCAACCTTAGCTGCGTCTGCTGAAGATACACTCAAAGTACTATCTCCGAAGCCGCAACATTTTGAACAAACGAGGTGGATTCACAATCTTTTGAGAGCACATCATTATGCCAAAAAAGAAATGAATGATTCCATTTCGAGTGTCATTTTTGACAACTTACTTGAGGCGATAGATTATAATAAGCTATACTTTTTAGAAAAAGATATTGAGACATTCAGAGAATTCGAAGATCAGATGGATGATCACATCTCCAGTGCTAAGCTTGGGTTTCCTTTCGAAGTATTTAAAAGCTACCGATTGAAGGCTCTTGCTCGTATGGAGAAGGTGTTTGACCGCTTGGATCAAGGCTTTGATTTTACTTTAGATGAAGAACATAACTTCTCTAAACAAAGAGAGGAGTGGGCCAAAACCGAAAAAGAATTGGATGAGCGATGGCGGCAGGTGTTGAAGACACAGGCCCTTAGCTTGAAGTTGGCTCAGAAAGACTCGGCTGGGATTACGAGCTCATTAATAAAGCGATATGAACAGTTCAGAAGAAACCTAGTGCAGTATAACTCTGAGGATGTTTACCAACTTTTTATGAACGCATACTTGTCTGTTTTTGACCCTCATACCAATTACTTTTCTCCCATTTCTTCTGAAAATTTCAAAATTAACATGAGCTTATCCCTTGAGGGAATTGGAGCAAGACTGAGCCAACAAATTGAGTACACCGTTATAAACGAAGTCATTCCTGGCGGACCAGCATTCAAAAGTAAGCAACTGAATAAGGATGATAAGATTATTGGTGTAGGTCAAGGTGATGATGGTGACTTCGAAGATATCATTGGTTGGCGACTTGATGATGTGGTGCAGAAAATTCGAGGACCAAAGGGTACAGTGGTTAAGCTGCTTATTTTGAGAAAGGGGGATTCTCCTTCCAGTATTCCTGATACAGTGCGTATTGTTAGAGATAAAATAAAGCTTGATGATCAAGCGGCGAAGTCTGAAATCTTTACATTGAAAAATGGAGATGATGACTTTAAGTTAGGGGTGATTTCTATTCGTAGTTTTTATCTTAGCTTCGAGGATCGCAGAAGAGGGGATCCAAATTACAGATCTACTACCCGAGATGTTAAAAAGCTGATCGTTGATTTGAAATCTAAAGGGGTAGATGGACTTATGGTCGATTTACGATATAATGGTGGTGGTGCACTCGAAGAAGCCATTAATATGTCAGGGTTATTCATTCCAGGTGGTCCGGTTGTTCAGGTGAAAAACACCATGGGACTGATAGACGTGAAAAGGGATGTTGATTTTAACGTGTATTATGATGGCCCATTATTTGTGATGGTCAATAGGCATAGTGCTTCTGCTTCAGAGATATTTGCCGGCGCCATACAAGACTACCAAAGAGGAATTGTGATTGGAGAGAATACCTTTGGAAAGGGTACTGTACAAGAACTTTTAGGCCTTAGAAGCTATATTAGAACATATGACCCTCGAACCTTGGGACAGTTGAAGCTAACGAGAGCAAAGTTTTATAGGGTGACAGGAAGTAGCACGCAGAGAAGAGGTGTAGTTCCTGATATTCAGTTTCCAATGCCGTTTGATCCGGACGAGATTGGCGAAAGCTCGAGAAAGAATGCACTTCCTTGGGATAAAATTCAACCCTCACAGTTCAATAGATCCGGAGAAGTAACCAATAAAGATATACGTAAGATTAATGATATTTTCGTCTCAGATCTTCAAAGTGATGAGTACCTAAAACAGTGGAGAGAAAATATAATAGAAGCCAAAGAAGATCAAGATGATGAAGTTTCGCTCAATTATCAAGATCGACTTAAGGTCCTAGAAGAGATGAATAGAAAGAAAGAACAAAAAACTGAAGACAAGGGCATTATTGAATTGTTTGAGTTCGAGGAAGATGAACAAAAGAAAAAAATTGAAGGTGATTTATTCCTCAGAGAAGGACTTAAACTTTTAATGGATTTTGTGAAACTATCCTAATTTCTTCGGGTGTCGGACATTCTTTATGAGGTAAAGGGGATCAGCTATGATTACCCGGAAAGTGCTAAAGCTTCAGTTTATAATTGTTCATTCAACCTTGCGAAAGGAGAGGTAGTGGCCATCTGTGGCGAAAGTGGTTGTGGGAAATCTACGCTACTGAAAATTATGGCAGGACTTTTTGCCCCGACCAGTGGACAGTTGTGGATGAATAATAAGAAATTGCCAAACCCTGAACATATGTTGATTCCGGGGTATGATGGAGTGACATTGGTTCATCAAGATTTTGAATTATTCCCAAGGTATACTGTTGCGCAAAACGTAGCTCATTCGTTGCGTCGTTTAGATCCATCAGTAAGGGACCAGCGAGTTGCTGAGTTACTAGAAAGAGCACGTTTATCGGATTTAAGTGATAATATACCGCTGTACCTATCAGGTGGAGAAAAGCAAAGACTAGCTATAGTAAAAGCGGTGGCTGAGTCCCCGACTTTATTGTTGCTGGACGAACCTTTCTCACAGCTAGACTTTCCTAATAAGCGTACGTTAAAAAACCTAATTGAAGAGATTAATAAACAGGAGGAAGTTACGGTACTTATTACCTCACATGACGGGAGTGATATTCTTTCCATTTCGGATAGAGTGATTGTCATGAAGGATGCTCAAGTAGTGGAGCAATCCTTTACTACAGAAGTTTATTTTAAACCTCAAACACCTTATTCCGCGGGGTTGTTTGGGGATTATGTATGGTTTTCCGATCATGAAAGAGAATTATATAAGTTGACAACTTCAGTGCTCCGTCCAAATCAAATACACCTTTCAGAAAAAGGGATTGTCAATGTGGAAGTCATTAACAAACATTATTTTGGGAGCTTTTGGAGAATCCAAGGATTAGATCAGGATGGCAAACTCTGGATATTTGACGATCAGGAAGGTAGTAAAGCAATAGGTGACAAAATTTCTTTAGGAGTTCGATAGTCCTAAATCGGTGCGTAGCATCGAGCTTATGGTGCTTAGCTGTTTTTAAATTGTATGGTTTAATATTGATCGTTGAAGATCTTTAGAGGTTAATATGGAACGAATACTTTTGGATTAGTTTTCCTCTATCTTCATCAGTTGTATACCCAGTAGTGAGACTAAACAATATCCAGTGAATAGATAAAATCCTTCGTGGAGCTGCATCTGATAATTGTCGTTAGAACTGGCAGATTGAAAAACGATGAATATGGCCACCACAAATACGTCTGCCATAGACCATTTCCCGATATTTTTAATAATTGAGTCCAGGGTCTTCCTGTTTTTAAGGTTTTTCTTGAAAACAGCTAATAAGATGAGTAATGATTTGGCAAAAGGAACCAATACACTGAAGACTAAGATAAGGCCAGCAACGATCCAATTACCCTCCTCATTAAACATTTCGATAGATTTAAGAATGCTGTAGGTACTTTCCATTAGTGTCTTTTCACCAAATAGTGGTATGGTAATGGTGATTTTCATACTTACGATAGGCATGAGCAAGCCAGGTATAAGAAGAAATACCGAAAGTATAGTTAATATTGTTCCGATGAGGTTGGCTGAGTATGCTTTGTTCATATTCAAATGTTTAACAAGTAAAAATATTCAATCTTGAGCAATGGAGCTTGATTTCAAGAAGATTTATAAGGCGCTATGCGATGGGGATTATTCTACAGTATATTTTTTTCAAGGTGAGGAGCTTTATTTTATTGATAAGCTAACTTCCTACATCGAGAAAAATGCGCTGGAAGAATCTCAAAAGGGGTTCAATCAAGTAGTGATTTATGGTCGAGATGCCAACGTCGGAGCTATTATCAATAACGCCCGTA
>CAYMST010000348.1:0-4551 GCA_964393115.1 uncultured Roseivirgaceae bacterium
TATAAAACAAACATCTGTTTGAATAATAATTCATCTATCGCCCAAAATATATTTCTTATCAAAATGGTAAATACTTTTATCATTTTGTCAATGCTCCTATTTACCCTCATTTCTACTTTTGTAATCGTATTTAAAACGACAATATGTATACCAATTACTGCGTAGCTCACCTCAGTAGAGTTTAGCTGCGTAGTCGAAACATTTTACAATTATGAAAAGACATGTTCTCTTTCTTCTATTGTTGGGTGCGTACTTCACCAACAAGGCTCAGAATTTTCCTGATATATCTGGCAACTGGGCAGAGCTAGAAATTAATTATCTCGCTGACAACAATTTTATAAGCGGGTTTCCTGATGGTACTTTTAAGCCTTTCAATCGAGTAACACGTGCTGAATTTGCTACGATGATCGTGAAGAGCCTCAACGTGACACCGATATCTGCGTATTCGAATCGAAACTTCTCTGATATCAATGGACATTGGGCAAAAAATAATATTCTTAAAGCTGCTCGTGCTGGATTTATCGCGGGATTTCCCGACGGAACGTTTAAACCCAACGCGACGCTTACACGAGTGCAGATGATTGCTGCTTTGAGCAATACAGGGGCTACCTTTAAAGCAGATCTCAGGATATTAAGCCGACTACAAGATGAGGATGACATCCCCAACTGGGCAAAGCAAACAGTAGCCAATGCACTCTTGACCGAATTGGTAGTTAACTATCCTAACGTCAATCAATTTCGTCCTAATGACTTGGCTACTCGAGCAGACGTAGCTGCTACCATATACTTATTGCGTAAGAAGTATATACCAGAAAGTGGGTATGTTCGAAATAAGTTTTTGTTCGATGCCGTCGACGGAGAAGTTTGTAAGGTAAGTAACGTTCTTCCTGACGGTTTTGTAGAGGGATGTAATACCTGTATGGCCAACTGTGGAGGAGATTGTGGTGCTGACGTGCAAATAACCGCTTCTCGAGACAACTGGGATAGCAATAAGAAGTTTGACTTCACTACTTTCTTTACGTATAAAAACATCAACCCTGCAAGGGTTTCCTGGGCTATAAAAGACAAGACTACAAAAGAAATATACACCATTGAAAATCCTCAGAATTTCTACTTTAACAAAGACGGAATGGACACCTGGGGTAACGTAGAAATGCGCGCTTACTTCACTTGCTTTGATAATGAAGGGACGGTTACCTTCCAAAGTAGAAAATTTGAAATTGAAGTACTCGACTATGGCTTATACTTTATGGGAAAAGATGGCAGCGTTGAGAAGTATTTTGTTCCAAGTATCGATCAAAATGGAAATGCCTATCACGATGATAGCAAACCGACAGTAATCTATGTTCATGGCTATAACTTTAAGTCTGCAAGTAAGCACAGTCGCGAAAAAATAGCCGGTAGGAATAATGACTTTCTGGCGAAGAAGTGGATTGACTTTGGTTATAATGTTGCTGTATTTTACTGGAACCAGTTTGCTGACGACAACTTACTCCAAGCACAAGGTAAAATCTATGGTACCAATCTACCATTGGCCTGGAGAAAAGAAAAAGATAATGTTATAGTTGCTGTAAAACCCAACGAATCCTCTCCTAATGTCAGCGTAGCTGATTTATTCGAAGGTTTTTATTCTGATCTTTGGGTCAATTCAAGCAACCGGAACTTTCGAATTGCTGGACATTCCCTAGGATCCCAACTCACCGTACGAACAACTGAGCTACTCGGAAATATTGCACCAAGGAGGATTGCCATGCTCGACCCTTGGTTTAGCAATAGCGAACGTATCGGAAATACCATGCAAAAGGTAATTGATCGCGGCACTACCATAGAATGGTACCAGTCGAGCTACTTACTAGATATCACAAAGTCTATCAAAGGAGCTCCTGCCTTGAGTTTGGCCAATCATAACCATAATGAGCAACAATGGAATAAATTCTGGGAAGAGTTTGCCGATGAGTCTAGTCAGTGGGGAGTTTATAACAAGATTCCCGAAGATATTGTTTACGTCAGTATGAACACTCAATTTGCCGATAACTGGGTCCGTATAGATCCATTACAAATTCCAGACCCCGTAGACTTACACAGAGCAGCTGTTCAATACTACTTCAACTCTATTGACGAAGGCTTCGTCCCTAATGTGCAGGTACCTATATTCTCTCAGGCAAATGGCAATGATACTGATGTAGATGGTGATGAGCGCGTATCTTATGTTTACGCACAAAACCCACCTCAGCCACAGTTTGCTCCTACTGCTGCGCTACCAGACGATATGCTTAGAGATCTAAAAGGACGGCGTTTTTGGCAAGCAGCAGGGTCAAAGTCATTAACCTCTTATGATGACCTTTTTGCTTTTGCGGAACATGAGAATATCATGGCAGATTTTGAAACGTCATCTCCTGAAACTGAGCTGAATTATAATCTCTTGATGGGAAATCCTAGCAACGCTACCCGAAATCCGGAAAATAGTACCAACTACTTAGTGTCAAAGGATGAATATGTCTTAAGCTACAACGCACCATACAGCAGACCAAACTGGGTGAGCTGGCACTTAGATCAAGGATGGCTAGGTGAGCTTAAGAGGCCTTCTCCAGAGCCTTTTCGTGAAGACCCAACGCTTCCTTCCAGCTATTATAAAGTCAAATACGAAAGTTATACGAAATCTGGGTTTACTAGAGGACATATGTGTCCTTCTTCTCATCGTACAAAGACAGAGACCATGATTAAGAATACCTATTTTATGACCAATATGGTTCCTCAAAATTCTTATAACAACAACCAAACCTGGGAGAAAATGGAAGATGCTCTTCTGGACTGGGTAAAGAATAAAGGGTGGGAACTTTATATAGTAGCCGGTGGAGACGGTGTAGGTACTACACTTGGAAATAAAAGATATGAGTATATTGATAATGAAAAGATAGCCATTCCGAGTCATTTATGGGTAGTTGTATTAGCCCTTCCAAGAGGTACCAATGATCTGTCTAGAGTAACAGGGAATCATCCAGCTTTTGCGGTGTGGATGCCAAATGTTCGAACTAGCAACATAGAATCTGGAAAGGAAAATAGAGATCCTTGGGACCTGTATGCTACGCTTTCGGTCCGTGAGCTTGAGCGAAAATTAAACTACAATTTCTTTAAGAATCTACCACAGGTAATTCAAAACCAAATTGAAGTACGCACTTATGAAGAAGTAAGGGATATGATCTCAGACGGAGCTAATAGCGCCAGAACGCTCACTTCACCACTAGAAACGTCAAATCAGTTCTCCGTTTCTAGTACAAACGCTAACTTGACTGTATATCCAATGCCATTTGGAGAGCAGACCAATATCCAGTACACCTTAACAAAACCAGGTAATGTAAGTGTTCAACTATTTGATGGGCAAGGGCGAAGTGTTAGGGTATTCCAAAACAAAGTTGAAGAGGCAGGTATCTATTCTTTCACTTGGGATGGTACCAATACCCAACATCAGAAACTTCCAAAAGGCTTGTACTACTTGATGTATTCTGTGGATGGAAAATTGATGAAAAAGCAAAGAGTATTGCACTGATATGGAGTCCATTAGGTAATTACACAAAAGAATTGGTTTGAAAGGCGTATCACCGGATTTTAGGATGAACTCCTAAATAGACTTGACATAACAATGTACTGAGGTTTAAAAATAGATTCATTAAAAGTCACATTTAAAAAGCTGCTCTTTAGGGCAGCTTTTTCTGTTTTTGTACAAACGAAAAACTAAAATGATATCAAATATACTTTTCATAATGTAAAATAAACTTTACATTTAGTCATGTAAATTTTACATTAACTGTTTATATTATGAAATCGAAGTATCTATTACCGTCACATCTGAAAAAGCTTGGATGGCTGCTTTTTATTCCTAGTGTGATCATAGGGATCCCAACAGTTTTCTATGATTGGAACCCTGAGATTTTTAATCTCAAAGTCTTCGCCTTGCTAGACTATTCCGAGAATGGTTATCAATTGATGAATCTTATTTCCAACAATTTTCTCAATGAAATATTAGGCATCACTACGGCTATTGGTGGTATATTGATTGCCTTTTCCAGAGAACCTGATGAAGATGAATTAATTTATAAAATGAGGTTAGATGCTTTAGTATGGGCTATTTATTGGAATTATGGAATCTTAATACTCTCCTTTCTTTTATTCTATGATAGTAATTTTTTCTTGGCAATGGTCGTCAACATGTTCACTCCTCTTTTGCTATTTATCATTCGATTCAATTTGGCTTTGGTAAGCTTTCGAAAATCAATTCAAGATGAAGAATAGTATTAAGGTTGAACGTGCTCGTAATAATCTGACTCAGGCCAAATTAGCTGAAATGGTTGGAGTCAGTCGGCAAACCATTAACTCAATGGAACTAGGAAAGTATGTGCCATCTACCATACTAGCTCTACGGCTTTCAAGTATCTTCAAAGTTCCAGTAAATGAACTCTTTAAATTGGAAGAGAGTGATTGGTAGTGCAGGAGGTTATTCCCCTCCTCCTCCGCAGCCGCTACTCCCACATCCTGAGCTACTGCACCCAACAT
>CAYMST010000349.1:0-4545 GCA_964393115.1 uncultured Roseivirgaceae bacterium
ATCAATGCAGGTAGCCAATTATGGCCCTACTATGCTATTCATATTGCGGCTTATGCTGGAAATCGCGCTATGACAGAATTCCTTCTACGTAATAAGGCAAACCCAAATATTACCAACAAATTTGGAGTCACAACTCTAAAAATGGTGGTAAATCGCATCAAAGAACGAAAAAAAGCCCTTGATGATCCAAGAAATTATGCAAATAGAGCCAAGATCCGCAGCTTGATCGAAAAACTCGAATCAGTTGATAAGTTTTTACGACAAAATGATGCAAAAGAATGATTCGATTTTCGTATATACCTTTGGGAAAAATACTTGTAGGAAAGCCTTTCCTCTTGTAGACAGATATTGTGCCCCTCGCCAGAAGAAGCACTAACTACCTTTTGGCAGTGGAACAATTGAGGTAAACTTATGAAAGCAGTAATCACCCTTTTGCAATTTTTTAGCTTATTCTTACTTGCAAGCCTACCCATTTTAGGTGAAAATATCCTTCTCTTGCATAGCCCTGACCAAGAACAACAAGGTACAGTTCTACAAACAGAAAAACCATTCAGCTGTGAAGGGGGAGATTGTGATCTACAATACCTCAATGCCAAGTCACCCAGTACTCTGCGCCTGAAAAAAGATGCACTCATTACCTTTGCTTCCCCCACTTCTTCTGCTAACTATTTACAAAAGGGCAGTGCTTTGTTTGTTGTACGTGAGCATGACCTAAAGAATCCCTACCGCGTCTACACCGACCATTTACAAATCCAAGCCGGGAGTTCGCAATTTGCCTTGGAGGGAGACGTAGAACCCGACTTTTTTAGCTCTTCCGAGATTATGGTACATAAAGGTCAGGTAGAGGTACGTATTCGTATCCCAGAGATAGAAAGCCTACCACCAACTACCATCCAACAGAGCAAAGTTCTATCCTATATTGTCAGTAGTTTGCAAAAAACAACTTCCCTATTGCAAGAGGGAGATTTTGTCACCGTAGATGATTACGATACACGTTCGTTCCTAGTGCATTCCGGTCTGGCAGCAATTCTCAAAAAAACACCAGAAAAAGACTTACCGAAAGTTTTAGATGAGAAATTTAACAATGATACATTTCGTTTGAAGGTCAAAAACTTTATCAATGAACCCTTGGGTTTTCTGGTAGATCGCTACGAACCGTCTGCGTACGACAAGACGATCGTAGAGTTTAAGGAACTAAGTCCTGTGCCCAATGAATTGGTAAACAACAAAGAACAACTTCGCAATGCACTCCGCGAAAGACACCGCAAAAATCGCTATTTCGAATTGAGCAAACTCACCAAAACCTTGGAAGTCCAACAAGCAAAAACACATGCAAGAATTATAGAGTTAAAGCAAGAACTACAAGCCTTGGAAAAAGAACAACTTACATTTGCTCCACAGAAAGAATCCCATAAAACAACAGAAGGTTCCTCTTCCACAAATAATAAAGAAAAGAATTCTGAAACCGAAAAAAAGGCGATTGAAATAGCAACTGCCAGCACAAAAACAAAAGAAACAGCAGCAGACCTATCCCTGCAAGAACTGGAAAAAGCCATTGCGGCTCTTGAAAAGAAAATGGATAAGATCGATAGTATGAGAAAACAACGCTAACCCAATATAGAGTTCAAACAGTTTTGCGAAAGCCCACGTAAAATTCACCATAACCACGTTTTCTCCAAAAGTCCACAGCATGCTGGTTCTCAGTGATTGCACGCAGCTCTATAGAACGGATTCGTTTTTGCTTCGCCCAGTCCTCTGTAAACTGCAACAAGCCCGTCATAAAACCCTTGCCTTCTTTGCCCTTCTTGGTAACAGCAAGGTCGATGTAGATGACCTTCTCCTCTTGTAAAAATGGCTTCTCTTCCACTCTCGCAAGTAAAACAGCAGCCAATTCATTGCTCTCAGTAAAAGCCCCTACACATAATACTTTACCAGTGCCTTGTAACTTGAAATAGATGTCGAGGAGTTTTACCGGATAGCGTTTGTGAATGCGATACACACCGTCTAAAGGAAGTTGGTTTGCTTCTTGTCTAAAGCGTTGGATGATTTGTAAGATCTCTTTACGTAACGATATATCAAGATGTTGTATTTGTATAGAAATTGACATATCACCCCAAGATGTTAGTTCTATTGTTTCTTAGTTTCTGCTTTCTTTGTCCAAACCGCGGAAAAAGCTCCACGCAAATCGTGCATTTTATAGCCTACCGCGGTGTCGTTGGGGTACAACTTCTGTAAGATTTCTTGTGTCGCTGGTTGGATCTGTTGTTTGTTGCCGTGGCATTGCAAACAAAGTCCATTTTTAATAAGAATCGGTTGCATCACACGCATGTTGCCTTCAGGCGTTTCTAAAGTAGCGATTGTAATTTTCTGGCGTTGGCTGAGTTTGGCTTGCCACTTGTACATTACAGAACGCTCCCAAGCATCAGGAGCATGCTCAGAATTGCGAGCTTTCAGCGAAACCCGTTTTACAGCAAGACTGCCTTTACTCACCTTAGATTCTAACTGTGGTGATTGTATTTTACACAAGCTAATAGCTCCATGTGCACCACCTTTAGCGACAGCATTCTTGAGAGTGGCTTGCAAGTCCTTTTGGAATGTTTGAAAGGCTTGTAACGATTCACCAATTCTTTCGTCTTCCGTTGTATTTTGTTTTTTTCCACAAGCAAGAAAGCCTAATGTTAACACAAGGCAGAGACAAATTTTAAAGCAGTATTTCATTATTAGAATTCCTATTGAGATGGCATATCACCAATACCACCAGCATTGGTAACATCAGTATAACCTTGGCTTATGAGAAAGTTTTTAGCACTTTCACTCCTAGCTCCAGAAAGACAATAAACAACGATAGGTTTGCTCTTATCTTCACCAAATTCATTCAAACGATCAGATACCTGGTCTAATGGAATATTCTTTGCATTTTGGTAATGCCCTTCAGCGTATTCTCCCGTAGTACGAACATCAACGACCAAAGCTCCGTTTGCTAACTTTTCTTTTACTTCATTTTCCATAGCTACAGCTGACACTCCCTGTTTTCTTTGTTGGTAGAGATAATAGAACACCACCAAAACTAGCAGTGATGCAAAGATTATATTCATGTCTCAATCCTAGACTAGGTATATTAGTCCATATTGTAGAAGCAAGTAAAAAAACCAGAGAAACTCCCCTGTTTAACCTAGAGGAGATTCCAATAATTTGACATCGGGATGATTCTTATGAAAGTAATTCATATCCCATTCAGACTCAAACAACAAAGCCGTGCGGCCTTCGGAGTCGACTACCTTGTTGATCAGGCTAGGAATTTTTTCTTCGTCTTCTGGCAAAATCCAACGCGAAGCTGTATAAGGCAGGCGTGTGATATTTGTTTGCACATTGTATTCATCTTTCAAACGACGTTGGAATACCTCAAACTGCAACTGCCCCAAAGCTCCTAGAATCGGATTGCCACTTCCAATCATACGTGAGGAAAATACATACAATACCCCCTCTTCCGAGAGCTGCTGGATACCTTTCTTAAAACCCTTCAAAGTTGTGCTTTCCGGGGCAGAGATGGTCGCAAATAGTTCTGGAGCAAATACAGGTAAGGGCTTCAAAGCCGGTGCCGGGCCACTGGAAAGAATATCACCTATGCGAAATGTTCCTGGGTTAATTAGACCAATAATGTCCCCAGGATAAGCTTCGTCAATAGTATTGCGTTCCTGACCAAAAAAAGCAAAAGAAGAGGAGAGTTTAACAGACTTTCCCAAACGATTGTGGTTGACAGCAATCCCCCGTTCAAACTTGCCAGAACAGATTCTTACAAAGGCAATTCTATCACGGTGTACTCGGTTCATATTCGCCTGTACTTTAAACACAAAGCAACTGAAGGGAGAGGTTATTGGGTCCAAAGGCTTTTCACTTTCTACAGGTACGTGGATCGGTGGTGGAGCTAGTTGTAAGAATTGGTCGAGAAACAGCTGGATGCCAAAATTATTCACCGCAGACCCATAGAAAACGGGAGTCATCAAACCTTGCTCAAATACCTCTTGATCAAAGGGGTGCACTCCCCCATCTAATAGTTCGATTTCTTCTAAAAACTTTTCTAAAACCTCCGCTTCTACCTTTTCTTGGAGACTGGCATCTTCGGCAGAAGATACACCAAATGGTGCTTGGAATGCTCCACCAGGGGTTTTCTCATAGAGATGCACCTGTTTGTTTTGCCTATCATAGACACCACTAAAGTCCATACCCGTTCCAATCGGCCATACCAATGGAACAGCGGTGATACCCAGGATTTCTTCTATTTCATCAAGAAGGGCAAATAGATCCTTAGCAGGACGATCCAACTTATTGACAAAGGTCATGATAGGAATCCCACGGTCGCGACATACTTTGAAGAGCTTCCTGGTTTGTGGCTCGACACCTTTGGCAGCGTCCAAGACCATAACTGCTACATCAGCAGCAATCAAGGTGCGGTAAGTATCTTCGGAGAAGTCCTCGTGTCCCGGTGTATCGAGTAAATTGAGCACATAGTCTTTGTATTCAAATTGCAATGCAGCCGAGGTAATA
>CAYMST010000350.1:0-4483 GCA_964393115.1 uncultured Roseivirgaceae bacterium
GCGTTTTTATTTGTGTCAAGTGATTGATTTGATGCTTTAAACGTAAAGTGGTGCAAGATGTTTGATTTGCTTTCTTTTTTTCCAGTCAGAGTTGAGTTCTTCAATAAGAGGGTTTAAAACCCATGTTATTATTTAAATTATAGGCTACCTTATTAAAGTTTACAGTTATGAGAAAGTTACATTTACTTTTTCTGGGGTTATTGATGATCGCCAGCGCTCGTCCGGTGTTTTCACTGGATTTAGTGACCCTTCAGGATAATGAAAAACAGATTATCGGACGGTCAATCGAGTACGTAATCGATTCTTCCAGACAAAGAACCGCGCATGATATTCAAGAAGCGGCGTTTAAAAAAGGCGACGTTGATGTGATGAATTTTGCTTCGAATCAAAACCCAATATGGTCGAGATTTCGGGTTAAGAACGGGTCATCAGGAAAGATCTATCTTGAGATTCAGAATGGGTTGATTGAGAACCTGGAGATCTATCAACTGAACAAAGCAAACGGTAGATTGGATTTGCTTCATAGTGGGGGCATAAGTATGCCGTTCGCGGAGAGAAGTAACGATTCAGAGAAATTCTTGTATGCCTTACCACTTCAAAATGAAGAAAGTGCAATTTTCTATGTTAAAGCAAGTACGCTTTATCCATTCCACTTGCCAATGGTGGTGTACTCTGATACCGAGCTGATAAATTATTTGATAACGAACAAGGTGTTTTGGGGAATCTATATAGGGATGATGATTTTCGCGTTTCTTTATAATTTTTTCATATCCACTTCTATTAGAGAGAAGACGTATTATCACTACCTTACTTTTATTGTCTTATCAACATTGTTTTACCTATCGTTGGAAGGGTTTGGCTTCAAGTATTTATGGCCAAATAACCCGTCGCTTAATTTCTATATTCCAATATTGATATCAGCGAATAACATCTTTGTTATATTATTCTCTTATTCATTTCTAGGGATTAGCAAAAACAACAAATGGTTGTTTAGAATAGGTGCTGGATTTGTTGCTTTATTCGGACTAAATATAGTGTTGAATATCGTTGTTAACCATGGTATAGCGGATTTGATTGCTCAAATGTTAAGTCTTCCAATGATCATTTATCTCATGACAATGGGAGTCAGAGGTGCTATTCATGGCGCACGATCAGCAAAGTACTACGTGCTTGCCTGGACCGCATTTGTTGCGTCAGTATTTGTTTTCATATTCACATTAAACAATGTTATCCCTAGTAATTTCTTTACTTCCCATTCCATCTTTTTTGGTCACATGTCTGAGGTGATATTGCTATCATTTGCCTTGGCCGATAAAATCAACGTATTGAAAAAGGAAAATGAAGCCAAGCAGCAGAAAATCATCAATCAGCAAGCGAAGATGAATAAGGAGCTAGAGGAGCAAGTAGCTGCGAGAACCAAAGAGATTCGGGACAAAAACGAACAACTTGTGAAGTTAAATGAAGAAGTCACTGAACAAAATGATAACATAAAGGCCAGTATTACTTACGCCAAAAAAATTCAGCAAGCCTTGTTGCCAAATAGAAAGCTTTATGAATATCAAAATGTTAAGGACAGTTTCACGCTGTTTGAACCAAAAGATATTGTTTCAGGTGATTATTATTGGCATGCTCATCTAAAAGAGTTGAATAAGACGGTAGTTGTTCAAATGGATTGTACTGGTCACGGGGTACCAGGGGCTTTTATGAGTATTATTGGCATTAATATTCTGAACCATGTGGTCTTGCAAAATAAAGTTACAGACCCATCTGAAATATTAAATAAGGTAAGTCTAGAGCTTTATGAGATGCTTAATAAAAACGCAACTGAGCAAAATAGAGATAGCATGGAAGGAACGATTTGTGTGCTTGACCATAACACTAAAAAGCTTTCATTTGCGGGTGCGAGAGGTAGTATCTTGATAGTCCGTAAAAATGAGGAGATCATTTATCTCAAAGGGGATAAAAATAATCTAGGTGAGAGTTCAGAAGATACGGTATACACTATACATGAGCATAGTATGGGGGAAGATCTTAAAATGTACATGTTCTCCGACGGGTATCAAGATCAACTTGGCGGCGAGAAGAATAGGAAGTTTATGGGACGCAAGTTTAGAGAGCTTGTAGTAGACACCAGTGCACTTCCGTTTGATCAGCAAGAAAGAAAATTAAGAGAGTCATTGCTGTCCTGGAGAGGAGATGAGCCTCAAACAGACGATGTTACGGTTATGGGGCTCAGGTTCTTAGGAGATAATTAATAGACATTAAGGAATTTTCAAACAATCTCGATCATCATATCGTTTGTCCAAGGGCCTGTTCTTAAGAACAGGCTTTTTTGTTTTAATAAAAACGGTTTTTTAAATCAAATGTCGTCTGCACGTCAATTTAAAGAAAAATATTTGTGTTTTTTTCTTGTTATTTCATCTTCATTAATTCCAACTGTGATTGCAGACCAGTCGGTTTAAATGTTTCGGGTTGGAAATCGCCATTTTTCTCTGTGTTTTTATAAACCAAAAGAACAATCAAAAGTCACAATTGGCTAATAGGTGGGTTTGAGAAATGTTTAAGTCTTTGTTTATCAGGTTTTAACTATTCCAAGGTTAAATTTTGCTTGTAAGCCAAGAGGTCTGTTTGCAGCGGTCAAAATATGCATGTATTTGAGCGAAAGATGTTCATGTGTGCGTAATAGAGACTATTGGTAAAACCATATTACTACTATATATTTTGCAAAGAACTAAAGAGGAGATGCTTTTGGCTTACTCCAAATTGCCCGTATATTTAGTTAAAGTTTTACTTTAAAAGCTAATTTTCTCAACCATGAATAGCTTAGACAATCTCTTACAAAAACTGTCCAAATTGGACATCAAAGGACTTCAATTAACACAACTGCGTGGCGTTGTTTCATTTCATTACGAAAATAACCCCATTTATCGTAGTAAGTGTAAAGAACTAGGTGTAGAGCCTAGGCACATTAAGACATTGGAAGATATTCGCTTGCTTCCAATCGTAGAGCGTGATTATTTGTCCAAATACCCTTTTTTTCATAAGGATTTGGAAAAAAGAGGAGGGAGTATACCAGTGAACGAACTTGGGACTTTCTTAAACTCTTCCGGTAGTACTGGTAAACCAAAAAGAATACCGATTTCGAAAAGAGCCATCCCATCCATATTTGAAACCAGTGCTCTTGGTATGTGGATTTGTGGTGTAAAAGGGTATCAGACTGAAGCCGGTGGTACAATATTACCTATTTTTCCGCATGGTCCATTTCCAGGTAGTTTCTTCTTACAAAATGGTGCTGAGCAAATAGGGTTTTGTCCAAAATCGGATATGGGAATGTCGTATGACTGGCATTACGAAAATCTGATTGATTTGAATGCAAAATATATTGTGACTTCACCGTCTTTTATTTCTGCCTTTGCGAAGCATATTGAAAAGAACGGTGACTTCAATGCCTTCAATCTAGACCGAATCGTTTTGGGTGGAGAATATTTTAGTGAGTCCTTCAGGGACTTTATCCAAAGAAAATTTAATTGTAAGGTTCGAGATCTATACGGTTGTGGCGAGACACAAATAGTAGGTATTGAGAGCGATGAGCTTTATGATTATAATCCAGGTTACATGCATCATTTGGCTCATATGAGTCATATTGAGGTCGTAAAGCCAGGTACTTATGAGGTGCTTCCTAGAGGAGAGCGTGGCGAAATGGTTATTACTGTGTTTAACAGATATGCGTGGCCGGTAGTTCGCTATCGAATGGGGGATATTGTTAGTCTGCCTGAAAAGTATGATGTGAAAGGTTCACTTGGTTTGCCGTTAATGTCAAGAATTCAAGGTAGATCAGATGATATGCTGAAATATGGTAACGTAAACCTTTATCCGGAAACACTGTTCAACGCGCTCAAGGATTATAATGCTAAGAACCCAGAGTTAATGTTGAGCGGAGATAAGTTTCAATTTGTTATTGAAGAGGATGAGCAGGCTCATTCGTATGCTACGTTAACTATAGAAAGTGAAAAGGAAGTGACATCCAACGAAAATGTCAAGGAAAAGGTATTAAGCAGTCTGGTTAACCAATCTGTTGAGCTTCAACACGCGCTTTATGTCGGTAAGCAGGTTCCGAAACCTGAAATTAATATTGTTCCTCCTGGAAGTTTGTACTTCAAAGAGCAGAAGTTAAGACGAATGCTGGACAACAGAAATAACTGATAATTAAATTTTTGTTTGCGTTTAAAAAAGGGTCGGAATTCTGGCCCTTTTTTATTTGTTTAAGTTCTTAGTAATAGGTGATAACCCTTTAATCACTTAGATACATCAGTAATAGTGACTTGATTTTTTTTGATTCAATATTAAAAAATAGAGTGTTTTTGGTGATTAATTAAAACCAATTTCTATATTTGCAATCCTTTTGAAAAAGAGGAGATAAGCTGTCAAAAATTTGCCTGGAGAGGTGGGTGAGTGGCTGAAACCACATGTTTGCTAAACATGC
>CAYMST010000351.1:0-4481 GCA_964393115.1 uncultured Roseivirgaceae bacterium
AATATGAAATCCGTACTTTGCTCAGGTACGAAATCAAATTTAGTCTGAGTACCTTGTAAAAAGCCTTTTCCCAAAAAACCTCCTGAACCAATAGCAATTTTTGATTGGGTTACATTCCATCCACCTCCCAAAGGGTCAATATTTGGGTTGACAAGTGTGAGAATTCTGTTCCTTTGGTGCGGTTTTAGTACATTTTCTAGAATAAAATCCACACTTATCGTAAATCCAATAGAGAATATTACGGTGAGTAATATGATAAAAAGTCTTTTCAGCTTTCTAATGGATAAAGCCATAGATACCAATCCAATTACCGTTAGAATAATTATCAAAAGGATTTGGTTATCGCGCATCAGAAGAGTGGCCACAAAGAGTGCAACTAAAGATAAGCCCACGATGATAACTAGTGGTGATAGCCCCTCACGGTAAAATACGATGATCAAGCTAGTAAACACTAATGCAGTACCAGTATCTCCCTGAAGTATAATGAGCAAAGTGGGTATGAGTATGAGGGCAAATGCTAAGGAGAGGTGTTTTAAATTATCGAATTTAAAGTTATTGGTTCCTAGATGCTTAGCTACCGCCAACGCGCAAGCGAATTTGGTGAATTCTGAAGGTTGTATTCTTATTCCTCCAATTTGAAACCATGAAGTGGATCCAGCGACCGTATTTCCTACAAACAATACTCCGATAAGCAAACTGATCATTACCCCATATGCTATGTATGCTGACCAGTCAAATGCTCTGAAGTCGAGGATAAAAATGATAATAATGAGTATCAGCGATGAACCAATCCACATGAGTTGTTTTCCTGAGTTGTTAGCTAAACTAAAAATGCCAACAGTATTGGATTCATCATAAGTGGCGGCATAGATGTTTAACCACCCCAGAGTAACCAGAAGTAAGTAAAGAAGAATGGTTATCCAATCTACTTTGTTTAAAAAGTTATCCTCCGCTCTCAAATTGAATCTTTCTTTTGTTGTTTAACCGAATCGGTTGGTGTTGCGACGGTAGGTTTTTTCTTTTTTCTATCTGCGAAGTCACCAACTAGTACATAATTCTCAATCCATTTTCTTTTCACTTCCCCTTTAAGATACTTCTCCATGACTAAGCCTGCTACTGAAGCGGCAGCTCTACTTCCCCAGCCAACATTCTCTACATAAGCAGCAACAGCAATCTTAGGATTATGCATAGGGGCAAAGCCCATAAATCCAGAGTGGTCTTCACCATGAGGATTCTGCACCGTAGAAGTTTTACCGCAAACCACAATATCTCGCATTTTGGCTCGAATACCGGACCCGCTCTCCACCACCTGTCGCATGCCTTCAATTACCGGAGGATAGTGACTGGTGTCAACAGGAAGGTAAATTGGTTTTTCGTATCGCTTATCGACTTCGGAATCTAAAAAGGTCTCTTTCACAAGATGCGGTTTCTTATAGTATCCACGATTGGCTACTATAGCGCAAAGGTTGGCCATTTGTAAGGGAGTTACCAGTAGCTCACCCTGACCGATACTCAATGAATATATGTTCGAGAACCGCCACCTATTAACTCCATAATATTTATCATAATACTCTAATGTAGGGATACTTCCAGATTTTTCAGACCCTATATCTATTCCTAGTTTTGAGCCCATACCAAAGGCTGCCACGTAATCTCGCCATAACTGAAATCCAATTCGAGCATCAATAAAGGCATTTTTCTCCTTTTTTTGCTCTACCACGCGGCGCATAAGGCGATAGAAGAAATTATTACTCGATAATTTAACTGCTCTCTGAATGTCATAATAGCCCAAAGGAGCGTGGTCACCTATAAGTTCAACATCGCATCTCATTTTTTCATACGGTCCAATAACCTTCTCTTGTAAGCCTATTAATGCCTGAATCACTTTAAACATAGAACCAGGAGGATACATGGCCATAATGGGTCGATTGAACAATGGCTTAAGCGAATCTTTTGATAGCTCGGCAAAGTTCTTTCCAAAGTTCTGACCAGAAAGTAACCCAGGGTCATAACCTGGTGAACTTATTAGTGCTAAGATTTCGCCGGTTTCCGGCTCGATAGCTACTACACTTCCTACCTTACCTTTCATCAACTTCTCAGCATATCGTTGTAAGTCGGAGTCAATCGTCGTTTTAATATTATATCCAGGAGAACTTAACGTGTCCATTTCCCCTTCTTTGAAGGCGCCTTTTACCAGTCCTTCTACATTAACCATCTTAAACCGTGCTCCGCGGGTCCCTCGCAGTTCTTTTTCATATTTTCTTTCTAATCCTTTCCTGCCAATGTAGTCTCCCATGGTGTAGGAGTTGGTCGTATCAGCGTTTAGTTGGTTTCGATCTATTTCTCCAATATATCCTAATATATTTGCCATGGTACTATCGGCATATCCGCGTATGGCTCTCGGTATAATGCTGAAGCCAGATAACCCAACAAGATTGTCTTGAATTTCTGAAAACTTAGCCGAAGGCATCATGGAAATAAATATGGAACTCTTTTTGCGTGAGTATTTTCTAGCCTTGTTTATTTTGGCTACCATATCCTCATATGCTAGTCCAAAAAGTTGAGCGGTGTATGCAGTATCAAGCCCTTTTAAGCTTCTGGGAGTGATATAAATATCGAATACGGGGTCATTATAGCATAAAAGCTTATTATTCCTATCGTAAATCAAGCCTCTGTAAGGATGCTCTATTTCTCGCTTTAAAACATTACTTTCAGCCGCGGCGCTGTAAGTGCTATCCGCTATTTGAATGGAAAACAACTTAACCGCATAGATTATACCTACCAGAACAATTGCTATGATGATATAAATCTTACGTTCGCTATTACTCATTTTGATCTAGGGATCAGATATTCGGATAAGATAAAAGCTGAAAACGTAAATAGGCTGGAACACAGTGCTTTCCATAATTGTCCTCCTAGATAGCTAAAGTCACTGCTTTCTAATAGAAACAATACTAAAATGTGCACAACTATCAGTGGAAAACAGAAAAGAGTAAACCATGAAAGTCCCAAACTGCTGATGGAGATCTTTTGACCAACATCGTACCCGCCACTAGGGGTCAATGTCGATAACCAAAATGGGCGCAAATAGGCCGTTAAAACGCTTGCAAATGAATGTATGCCAAGTGTCTCATAGAACAGGTCCGTGGTGAACCCGATTCCCAATGCGATGAGCATCAAGGCAATTCGATTTAACTCAATAGGCAAACTAACGATACATAGAATATAAATAAAACAAAAAGCCACAGACCAAAAAGCCAGTCCCTTGAGAACAAGAACTTGCACGAGTACAAATA
The DNA here is from genome assembly GCA_964393115.1 of uncultured Roseivirgaceae bacterium. Lineage (GTDB taxonomy): Bacteria > Bacteroidota > Bacteroidia > Cytophagales > Cyclobacteriaceae > CAYMST01. The sequence continues at coordinate 3,297 of CAYMST010000351.1, forward strand.
CTATTATGCGGATTATGGTTTTGGTCATTATAGATTTAGCTTTTTCTCACTCATGTTCTGAAGGGAGTCCTTTTCGTTTTTCCCGTTATCGCTAATTACATATACATGTGATAGGTTACGAAAGTTCGTAGAAAGTTTTAGATTGATTTCGTGAAACAGTGTATTTGACGGAGTTTCCACCTTTTCTACTGTTCCAATGAGAATACCCTCTTGGAATATGGAATTGAAACCAGAGGTGACCACAGTATCTCCGATATTTATCTGCACATGTTTAGGGACATAACGAAGTTGAGCATATCTAGAATCGTTGGCATCCCAGTTTACAGAACATAGTGTATTGTCTTTGTAGAGCTTAGAGGAAACGAGATACTCAATATGTAGAAGTGAATAGATGGTAGCAAAATTGTCACTAACATATTTCACTTTGCCGACTACACCTTGTTTGCCGAACACTCCCATATTTGGTCTAACACCTTGATTCGAACCTTTATTTATGGTAATATGATTGGTGAGCTTATTTATTTCATTATTTACTACCTGGGCACTAATGAATTCTATCCCCGTACTATCTGGTATCTCTTTGATATGTTGTTCAATGATATCTTGTGCCTTGTATTTACTTATTTCTAATCGTAAGCGGGCATTCTCATTGATCAGATCCTCATTAATTTTAGTTAGACTAAAGTAGTCTAATACAGACGATCGAGTGGCATAAAAGCTATTGGTTACTTCCTTAACGTTAGTAAAGAATGCAGCCCTTTGAAAGGAGTTGTTGTTAATAATCAACAGAGCGCATAAGCTCTCTAGGAAAATAAAAACAATAAATGTTCGGTACTTAAATAATAATAATATCAGTCTGTTCATAAACTGATTTATGGCATAAGTACAGCTTTGTATGAATTAATGTTTTTCAGGGATAAGCCTGTACCTCTTACCACGGCTCTTAATGGATCTTCCGCAACGTGAATAGGCAGCTTTGTTTTCATGGCAAGTCTTTTATCAAGACCTCTAAGTAGCGCACCTCCGCCTGTTAAATAGATACCGTTGTCGTAGATATCAGCAGACAGTTCTGGAGGAGAAATTTCGAGTGCCTTTAGTACAGCCTCTTCAATCTTTGAAACGGATTTGTCTATCGCGAAAGCAATCTCAGAATAAGAGATCTTAATAACTTTTGGGATACCCGTC
>CAYMST010000352.1:0-4473 GCA_964393115.1 uncultured Roseivirgaceae bacterium
TAACTCAAGATCTGACCAGGAGCTGAGCTGCCACACCCTTTACCAGCAAAGTGATTATGTTAGAAAATCTAGTGAATGCCGCGCGGAAAGATTTGAAACAGGCAGACATTCTACGCTAGGCGGTCCTGTTGCCTACTCTTCGGGTAGTCTCAAACAGCAAATTTTTCAAAACTAGCTCTCCGAAACGCTAGATACTCATTTTAAAATCCAACTGAGGTTATTAAATTATGTCAATATTTTGTTCTTATTCAAGGCAAAAAATGCAACTCCAGAGTGTTGACGGCTAGTCAAGACTGTTTTACGAAGAAGAAGGAAAAAACAGTACCAAAAACACGTCGTTATGTAGTTTAACTAGACTTTATTTAACTTCTGCTCTCCATTTCTCAATCGTCTAAAGCGTTAGGGATCGCAGCGAGAAATCCCGCAGCGATAGCGAGGAATTGAAGCGAAGAGCCCGACCCAAAGGGAAACGCCCTAATCAATTTGGTCAAAATAATTGTGCACGTGACCACACACACAACTTACGCCAAGGTATTATGGCTAACACCGTTCAAATCAATTGATATCAAATACAAGTGACTGATTAATAGTTAGTTATTTCAATAATTTGATTTTATATCTGCGTTTGTCGCTATGGTTTACTGAAATTTAAATTATTCAAAACCAATGGGTTGAAAAAGCTTTCGAAATCAACCATTTTGTCATGGCATAGAACCAGTTTACTACCAGTAATTTATATGTGAAAAGTACGACAATAGTCTATTTTAGGAGGAGTTATGGCGGTAGGTCTTTTGGGACATAAAAAAGTCCCGAAAACGAAAGCCTTCGGGACATTTTGTATAGATCAAATTAGTACTACTGAATCAATAGTTTTTTTACAATCTGTTTGCCTTCATGCTGAATAGAAATAGCATAAAGTCCAGTCGGAAGATTGCCATTATTGGATACTTCTAGAGAAGTTTTTTCTGTTTCAAATCTCGCTATTGTTTTTCCAGAGCTATTTACAATCTGGATGAGTTTCTGCCCAATTAATTCTCCGAAAGACAGATGAAAGGAAGCCAACGCATCAACAGGATTCGGGTACAGTGAAATTTCGGCAATATCCGATGCCTTATCGTTTATTTCTCGAGAACCTGATGATACATTGATCACTACTCTTCTATACCTGGTGAGGTTCGGCGATCCGTTGTCCCTAACTTCACAAATGATATGAATATTTCTTCCAGATGCATTTGACGGAATGTTGATCGTGGAGATCTGTGACGAGTTGTTGCTGACGGTGACGTTTCCAGAATAGCTATCTGCTTCTTGGTATCTCCACCAGGTATAAGATAGGTTATCGCCATCCGGATCGCTTGTTCCCGCAGCCGATAGGCTTATGGTCGATCCTGCACTCGCGTCAACATATAATACGGCCTGAGTGTTGTCACCCTGAACTACCACTTCCGGCTCATGGTTGGCATCACTAAAGTTCCTCACGCACCAGTCGAGTCTAGCTTTAAAGTCATTTTGTAATGCCCGAGCAAAGCGTGCCGCTGTATTATCTCGATTTGTCGAGCCGTTCCAGTTGTCCTCTTGATTAGCCCAATAAAATGGTATTCTCCTTGGTACGTTACCTCCGTCACGAACGCCATATCTACCAGCCCATCCTCCCATCGTCGGTTCATAAGGGTCACTTAAGCCTGTTGGGATCATATAAATAAAGGTCCAACTATCTCCTTCCTTTTGACCAACATATAGTTTGCCTAGGTTACCGTGGTTATTTTTAATGTCATTGTTCTCACTGATAAACCCAGCGGTGATATTGTCAAACCTGCGATACCATCTTGTTTCAGAAGAACTACCGAGCTGTTTATATCCGGTTTCTACGTGTAAAGTGACTTTATCATTGTGTCGCTGCTTGGTATCATTTTTACCATCAAGAGTCACAATTTTTACTTTCCGAACAAATGCTTCGTAAGCTGAGTTGCTTCGTTCATCTTCGATCTTATCAAATGCTCTTCTCAAGTTACTGGTCGTCCCACTATTTGATCCCCAGTTGTGATACCAAATAGGATCATCCTCGGTCGTATTATCTACCGCGTTGATGATTAAATTAACTCCAGCGCTAGAACCATTGGTTCCATGTACAGATTTACTCCATAGATATGATCGTGTTGGATAGTCTGCATCATGTTGAATTAATTTTGACCGTACGTCATCATAAGCATCTAAATAATCAGAGGCCATTTCCATAGTGCTATTGGCTCCTGTGGGGTTACTAGCGGCCCCATCATTTTGAAACCGATTATTGGCTCGGTCAAAAATGATCCCTTGAACATCCCATTCATTTGTATATAAGAGCCACCTGATCAGCGAGGATTGATCATCACGGTCTCCTCCCAAATCTGTTTCGACGATTACCTTTCGCTTCGCCACAAAAGAATTACCCGTAGACGGTGGACTCGGTGGATCAATAGGACCAGGATCTACCCCTCCCTCTCCTATCGAGACCACAATTTTATCAATGTCTGGACCACTCCCATTATCGTTGAAAAACCGAATACTGTTACTGCCGTTACTTAAAATGACCTCCTTGGTGAAGGTGCTTACCGAATTCCAACTGCCAGAGTTTACTGATTCTGAAATAGCACTTCCACCATTAACACTCATGAATATGGTTCGCGTTTGACCACTGAGATAATAGACTTCAAGTGAATAACTTCCGGTGCAAGAAACATTAATATCATTGATAGTCAGATAATTAGAGCTTCCACCACCTATGAAACCCACATACTGACCTCCCGATGCTGCAGATTTACTGGATATCCTGGCATTTCCACTTAACGTATTGTTGCCATCCTCAGCTTCGATTGATAATCTGATATCCGGACAAGTGCTTCCCTCGGGTTTATACGTAGCCGTAATAGTAGCATTAGAGGATAGCATTGTGTAGGATGTCGTATCCTCATTTGGATTGGCAAGCCCCGCTATGTCTCCTATCCATACGTCAAAAACCTGTCCTTCTGGTGCTGCGTCTGCTATGACTGTTGCCATTTGTCCCTCTTGATAGGTACCATCTCCTGATCCATTCTCCACGGTAAGTGAATAGGTTGGAATAGGTGCTGCTTTGTAGGTGGCACTTATAGTCAATGCTGAATTAGAAACCGTCAGGGTTGTTGACGAACTTGTAGCATCCGCAAGAAACGAAATATCTCCAGTCCAAGCATCGAAAACCTGACCTGCCGGAGCTGCATTGGCAGTAATCGAGACGGTAGTATTAGATTCATAAACTCCCGTTCCGTTTCCTCCATTTACTGTCACTTGATACCCATAAATAGTATTTGCTTCTACCGTAACATCTTGTGCAGGCATGGTTACCGTTGTCGCAATATCGTTGGCATCAACCAAATATTGAACATCTCCTGTCCAACCTAAGAATACGAATGTTTGACCTGCCGGTGGGGGCGGACCTTCCACGACAATATCAACTACTGTTCCTTCTTCATAATCTCCTGATCCATCTCCTCCGAGTACTGTTAAGGTATAGGTAGGAATTGGTCGGTATGTAGCGGTAACTGAAATATTCCCGTTAGGAACGGTCAATGTTGTCAGTGCATCATTTACATTTTGAATGGTGCTTATATCGCCAGTCCATTTATCAAACTCCATACCCTCGGGTGCAGGGTTTGCGCTTATACTTACGGTACTATTTAGCTGATACTCTCCACTACCAGAGCCGTTATTTATAGTAATCGTATATGTAGGTATTGGTCCCTCAAATTTATAAATATCCAAATAGCAAATCTTTGGGTTCTGTGAGCCCGAAGCCGGCTGAATAGTTAGTCTACCATCTGTTACAAGCACCGTTGTCTCGAAAATGTCAATGTTATCCTCACCGTCAGGATCAGTAAGTATTGTTCCTTCTATATCCAGAGTATTAATCTGATCGGTATATTGAGCATCTCCACATCCTATTTCCAAACGATATTCACCAGGTTCCACGGCAATCTCCCACGTTCGATCTCCATTCTTACTTAAATGGTTGAGTGTATTCAATCGCTCATCCGAATTTGCTGAGCGTTGTCTGGTATTGCCATTATTTCCTCCGAGCCAGCCATAACTAAATCCATTATTCCTAATTCCGTAGGAGCTTCCCGCATCGGATATGTAATTCGTCGGTACACTTGAATTACCAGGCTGAAAGTTGATAAATGCATAAGGTACTTCCAGCTGACTTCCTGTGCTTTTGTAGGTGGCCGTCAAACTGGCCGGAACATTACCAATGGTATACGTTGTTATTGGGCTTCTGATATCACCTACTCCAGATACATCTCCTATCCAAACGTCGAACTCCTGACCAGAGGGTGCTGGCTGTGCGGAGATTGTAATCACCGAACCTTCCTCAAAAGCACCTCCACCGGAACCACCGATGACATCAACCATATAAGTAGTTCTTTCTAGTGCTCCTAATTCAATGTCCTGAGCTGGCAT
>CAYMST010000353.1:0-4466 GCA_964393115.1 uncultured Roseivirgaceae bacterium
CTATTGTTTTCTAACTTCTTTAGTGTTGTTTTTCCAAGGTCTAGTTAGATTTTACTACAAAAATTAAAAACAAAATTTTTCAACAGGTTTCTTGGCATTCCAAATATTATTCTGATCTTTGCATCATAATAAATAATCAAATGACACGCATAAATCAATATATCGACAATAAGGCCCCTCTAGGAAGTTTTCCAATGGGAGGTGAAGGTCTTGTTTTGTATAGCTGGTTTGAGCGTTGATGAAGTTATAAAATACTAGAAATCAAGCCCGAACCAAAAATTCGGGCTTTTTTTATGCCAAATTTTTAAGCGTATAGAAATCATAAAGCAGAGTTTTAACATAGTAAGAAATGATAGTAAGCATTGGATGATACAACATACCAAAGCACTGGATTATTATGTTTAGCCAAATAATATTTGGTTAATTGTTAACCCTGCTTTGGCATCAAGGCAGGGTTTTTTTATGTAAAAAAAGTTCTGCTCTTAAGATTTTGGGCTTCGGGAGACCGAGACCAAACAGGGGGAAAGCCGAGAGTGATGAATGAAGCGATGGTTTCCGGATAGCCACGCGGTGCCAACTGAAAGTATTACTTGGTATGCTATTCTACTTGAAGTTGTTTCTCAAATTAAACCCAGTGAGTTGCAAGTTCGAATCTTGCTGGAGTAAGATCCATAGCTCAATTGGTAGAGCATCTGGTTTATCTATTCCTGTCTTGAATGGGATACTTTGGTCTGCAAAACCAAACAGAACAGAGTGTGACGACTCTTTAAATAAAGTCGATAGAATGGAGAAGGCCTTGGTCTTGGAAAGTGATTCTTGAATATTACTGAAAACTACTATCAATCGCTTTCTTGACAAGTGTAGATGAGCCTGAAGGGTTTAGGATACAGTGGTGTGAAGTAAAATGCATTTCTAATTGAGGAAATATACATTCAACTAAAAATCCATTTTGATAAAACATCACTTAATAGACCTTCCGCATCATCTGCATGACTAAGGCCCGACCCCTTCTTATAGTTTTAAGATGATTAACTATTGAACATGAATTATTATGAGGAGAGTAAGAATCAATGTCGGAAGAGTAGGACTAGTGTTTAAGAATGCTGACTACCAAAGAGTGCTAGAAGCGGGAACGTACTGGTTGGGTTGGGGTGAGACCATTATGATTTACGATAAAAGTAAACCGTTTCACTCGGCAATAGACTTAAATATAGTATTGAATTATAGCGATTTAGCAGAAAAACTAATTGTAGTGGAAGTGCGCGACAACGCGATCGCGATCCAATATGAGAACGACCTTTTCAAAAATGTACTTACGCCAGGTAGATATGCTTTCTGGAAAGGAATAGTTGATTACTCTTTCCAGCAAATAGACTTAAGTAAGGTAAGGATCACTGAAGATTTAGATACCTCTCTTTTGTCTAGGCAAGGTGTTTTGCCTTATACTAGATGCTATGAAGTTTATACCTACGAAAGAGGGTTGCTATTCATAGATGGGAAATACAGTCAAGAGCTAGGACCTGGACTTTATCACTACTGGAAAAATAATACTTCCGTAGTGGTAAAAAAAGTAGACGTTCGGATGCTTCAACAGGAGGTTTCCGGACAAGAGGTTTTGACACAGGACAAGGCTAGCTTGAGGATTAATTTTCAAACAGTTTATAAGGTTGTGGATATTGAAACAGCATTATTAAAAAATAGTGATTTCGAAAGACAGCTTTATGTAAGTACACAATTGGGCTTGAGAGAGATTGTGGGGGCGCTGACGCTTGATCAACTTCTGGACAGCAAGGAACTAGTCAACGAATACGTTTCCAATAGGCTAAAAACCGTTGCGAAAGATCTTGGAGTTAGTATCCAAAGCGTAGGTGTTAAGGATATTATCCTTCCTGGAGAAGTCAGGGAAATCATGAACCAGGTACTGGTAGCACAGAAAAAAGCACAAGCAAATGTGATCACCAGGAGAGAAGAAACAGCATCAACTAGAAGTCTTCTCAATACAGCAAAACTCATGGAAGACAATGAAATGTTGTTTAAACTTAAGGAAATGGAATATGTAGAAAAGATAGCAGAGAAGATCGGGGAGATCACAGTTTCAGGGAATGGACAAGTGATCGATCAGCTGAGAGGTATTTTTTCTACTCATTAGAAAAATTATGTGGCTCGAAAGTGTGAAGTCTCGTGCTTTCGACCACCAAAAATTTGATTAGAAATCATGAATGTGATCAATAAATCTATAGATAGACTAATTGAAATGGCAGAGGACGAAGTCTTTGAAGGAGAATTTTCTAAGGCTGAGCAACTACTATATGCCGCATTGGAAGAGGAACCTGGTTATACAAAGCTACACTATACGTTAGCTTGGATGTTTCATTATCACGACTTTGATGAGGAAAGGGCTTTGGTCCATTATCACTGGGCCATTCGTTTTGACCCAGAAAATGAAAAAGCGTATCAGGGATATTCAGCTTTACTAATGAAGCAAAAGCGCTACAACGACTTAGATAGTTTGCTAAGGCGAGCCGAGCAAAACGAAGGAATCGAAAAAGATTTCGTTTACCGTTTGCTGGCAGAAATTGCTGAAAAGAGAGAAAATTTCTCTGAAGCAATTACAACGTACAAAAAGGCACTGCTTTACTCCATGGACAATGATGATGTGGACGAGCTAAGGCAAAATATAAAGCGGTGCCGATTCAAAAAACTGAAAAGGGCAAGAATAAGATGGCTTCAAATAAAATCACAGGTAAGGAACTAAGGGCAATAGGCTTTCCGGAAGGGAAGGTAATTGCTACGGTGATGTATTGCTTGGAAAAGTATTATAAAGGGAAAAGTAAAAAGCAAAAACTTGAATTAATGAAGCGTGTCGCTGATGCGCCGGCGCTGTATAAAAAACATGAGCAGCTTGGACAAGTAGCACAGGATCTCATGCTGAAGTTAGAAGCTAAGCGAGAGATTGAACTCAATAGATCGCGGGTACCGTATCAAATTTATGGTGCCGAAGGAATCGAGCCCGGTGCTATTCACCAAATGGAGCTGGCCATGAAACTACCGATTACCGTTTCCGGTGCTTTAATGGCGGATGCACATCAGGGCTATGGCCTTCCTATCGGCGGTGTTTTAGCCGTAGAAAACGCTGTGATTCCTTACGGTGTTGGGGTGGATATTGGATGCCGAATGTGCCTTTCGGTCTTTGAGATCGGTCCTTCCATTTTCACACAGTTTTCTCATGACCTCAAGGATCAGTTGATGGGTAATACTCGATTTGGTAATGAGTCTTTCAGGGACCCAATAGATCATGAGGTACTCAGCAGAAAGGAGTTTGACGAAATTGGGTTATTAAAAAAGTTGAAAGACAAGGCATTTCAGCAGATCGGTACATCAGGGGGAGGAAACCACTTCGTTGAATTTGGCACGCTCGAGATATCAGAATATGATGAATCACTTGGTCTCATCGCCGGTAAATATTTGGCTTTGTTATCTCATTCTGGTTCTAGAGCGCTGGGGGCTATGATTGCAAAACATTACACAAAGCTAGCCAAAGCGCGGTGTCCTCTTCCAAATGAAGCCAAGCATTTGGCGTGGTTAGACTTGAACACCGAGAAGGGGCAAGAATATTGGCTGGCTATGAGCTTAGCCGGCGATTATGCTTCTGCTTGTCACCATCAGATTCATGAGCGCGTTGCCAAAGCACTTGGTGAACCATCGATTGTAATGGTGGAAAACCATCACAATTTTGCTTGGAAAGAGCAAGACGCAGGGGGAAAAGAAATCATTGTGCATCGAAAAGGAGCGACTCCTGCTGGAAAAGGTATTCTGGGAATTATCCCAGGTTCGATGACAAGCCCAGGTTTTGTAGTCAAGGGTAAAGGAAATGTAACTTCCGTTAATTCTGCTTCGCATGGTGCTGGACGGGTAATGTCAAGAAGACGTGCTAAAGAAACACTATCCAAAAATGAAGTGATCAGGCATATTCGAAAGGCGGGTGTTGAAGTAATTGGTTCGGGTATCGATGAGGCACCCATGGTGTACAAGGATATCCATGAGGTGATGACTAGGCAAACTGAACTAGTGGATGTATTAGGACAGTTCAGCCCCAAAATCGTTCGGATGTGTGGTGACCGGAGGTTTGCTGAAGTAGACTAAGACCAGATGATTTGGTCGTCCAAATTTACGGATGGCCGTTTTACTACAGCCTCCTATATAATGCTTGTGATCGAACTTATGGCGTTGTTTTGTCATTCTTAGTTCTTGGTTTTGTCATTGAGCCTTGAGATACCCATCGCAACCACATATACCGCAAAGATGTGGACAGATGAAAAATGAGAGTTGCATTTTAGATTTTAAGTAGTTGAAAAATAGATACTTGTATGTTTTTTCCAGAAAAAACACATTTTACTGTTGACAAAACGGGTGATCCTATGATTAACTAGTAACTACTTTACCTTGGATAGTTTAATGGTTTAAGG
>CAYMST010000354.1:0-4458 GCA_964393115.1 uncultured Roseivirgaceae bacterium
GATTATGGACAATAAACCGGAAAAGAAAATATTGAAGATCACTTACTGCACGCAATGTCGTTGGTTACATAGAGCTTCATGGGTGGCGCAAGAGCTGTTGATCACATTTGAAAAAGAACTTGAAGGTATCTTACTCTCACCGGGAACAGGAGGAGTTTTCCGGTTTGAATTAGGTGAATACATTGTTTTCGACCGATCAAATAAAAAGCGATTTCCTGAATTGAAAGAATTAAAGCAAATAATAAGAGATAAAATTGCACCCGGTAAATCACTGGGACACTCAGACGGAAAACATGCAAATACTTAAAAGCATATTGAAGATAATTCTATGGGCCACTTTGGTTCTTTTTGTCATTGGGCTCGCCGTGATAAAAACGGTTGATGAGTCTCCGATAGAGAACAAACCATTTTATGAAACTACCTTGAGAAGTTTTGAAAAACTCGCTCACAGCGACCATATCTCACAAGAACCAATAAGGGTTGGTTGGAGTCAGAAAAGTCTAGTATTTGATGAAATACTCCCTATCGCAGGATATGGAGCAAGGCTGGGAAAAAAATATGAAGGCATTCATGACTCCGTTTGGGTGAAAACAGTCGTTTTTGGTAACTCAAGATCCAAGCAAGCCTACATAAGTCTTGATTTATTAATTGTCCCGCCAGCAGTAGTTACAGAATTAAAGGCACGATTAATCGGCACTACATGGGATTTTAAACAGCTATTTCTAACCGCTGGTCATTCGCATAGCAGTATTGGAGGGTGGGCCAAAGGCGTTTTTGGATGGTTAATGGCTGGCAAGTACGATCCCGAAGTGGTTTCATTTATTGCAGACCAAATACTAGAGTCTATTCTTGACGCAGAGAAAAACCTTTGCTCCTCTAAAATTGGGTTCGAAAGTATCCATGTACCTCAACTAGTGGAAAATAGATTGGTGCCTAACGAAGCGGATGTAGAAGATCCATATTTACGTGTCCTTAAGATGGTGTCTGAGTGCCAAGGGACTGCTGTCTTAAGTTCATTCGCTGCACACTCTACTTGCCTGTTTAAAGACAACATGCTTTTGTCCGGAGATTACCCATCTATGCTGAATTTAAAGCTCGAAAGTGATTCAAGTGTTGATTTCAGTCTTTTTGCAGCAGGTGCTATGGCAAGTATGAGACCCTCACACCCTCATGGTATTAGAAAGTATGAGAAGTTGGAATATGTATCGGATACACTAAAGGAAGTTTTAGTCCAGAAGGTCCCTACCATATCTGCTGAAGAGGTATTTCAAATTGGGCATGATGAAATACCTATTAACATGCCTGAGCCTGCTTTCAGGGTATCTAACAGCCTTCAATTGAGACCTTGGGTATTTGACCTACTTATGGGTAGATCCGAAGTATATGTTAAATCGTTTCAAGTGGGGAATACACTATTCGTTGGGCTACCTTGCGACTTCTCAGGCGAGTTAATGGCACCATTAGATGATGAGGCAAACCAGAGTAAATTGAATTTAGTGGTCAATAGTTTTAACGGTGGCTATGTAGGGTATATCACAAGAGATGACCGTTATCATTTAAATAAATATGAGACCCGAATGATGAACTGGTTTGGCCCATATATGGGAAAGTTCTTTTCCCAGTTGGTTTCTAATACTATACACTTACATAAAGCAACTGATCATGAAAACGAATAATATTGTTCTATTAGGATTAGCGTTCTCTTTCTGCGTTTGTCTAAGGGCACAGAGCCCTGAAGCAGCTACTACTTACACCGATTTAGGCACTATAACTTCAGACGCCAAAAAAGTCAACGAAGACTCGCTTGACATAATGATAGGACAAATGATCATGGTCGGTATTGGTGATTATACGTCGCTAACTGGTGATGAATCCATCTTACTCGAGGTTCAAAGTGGTAAAATTGGGGGACTCGTTCTTTACGAAAAGAACTTAAGCAAATCTGGAACAGCTGACAGTTTAAAGAACATGCTTGCTCGATTTCAAACTATAGCTCCAATTTCTCTTTTCATAGGAATAGATGAAGAAGGTGGAAAAGTAAACCGACTGAAGCCCAAATATGGGTTCCCTAAAACGGTTTCCGCACAATACTTAGGTCAACTAAATAATCCCGACTCTACATTTCACTATGCAAGTCAAACCGCTACTCTTCTTAAGAACCTTGGCATCAACATGAATTACGCGCCATGTCTGGATGTTAATGTAAATCCCTCTAATCCTGTTATTGGGAAACTACAAAGAAGCTATTCCGAGAACTATGGCGATGTATCTAAACATGCTGGAGAAGTTGTCAAAGCACATGACCGAAACAATATTATCTCTGTATTAAAGCATTTCCCTGGACATGGAAGTTCGTCCACCGATACACATAAAGACATGACCGATGTTTCAAAAGGCTGGTCAATGCCAGAAGTGTTTCCATATGGACAGCTTCTGGATAACGGTCTGGCTCCAGCGCTCATGTCAGCCCACATTGTTAATGAACATCTTGACCCCAGTCGGAAACCGGCTACCCTTTCTATCGACATCATCCAGCATTTCTTACGCGACATCATGCATTACGATGGCGTAGTAATGTCAGATGACATGCAGATGCACGCTATTAGTGAACATTACGGCCTAGAGGAAGGGGTCATCCTAGGGATAAATGCTGGATTAGATGTGCTCATGTTTGCCAACAACGTTCCCGGTAATCAATTTGTATCAGCCACCAAATTGCACGAAATGATTAAGAAACGTGTTGTCTCCGGCGATATTCCCAGAGCAAGAATCAAGGAATCTTATAGTCGTATAATGGACTTAAAAAGAAACTATTTTATAATAAACTAAACTTTTACCGGCTTCGAAAGTGTGTAGTCTTAAACTTCGTTCATCAGTTTTTGCCAATTGGGAATGGCCAGACTATAGAGTTGAAAAGAGACCGAGCGAACTCAGTTAACGTTTGGCTAGCCATTGCTCAGGGTTTAGTTTTTCACTTCCTTTCCAGACTTGAAATTGAACCTCAGACTTACCTTCTTTATCCGTAAACACATAACCTATAGGGGTGTCCTTGGATATCACCTGACCTTGTTTGACGTTTATAGATTTGAGCTTTGCATAAACGGTAAAGTATTTCCCATGCTGTACCATTACGAAGCTATTAACTCCAGGGATATAGCCTACTCGCGATACCTTTCCTTTGAAAACTGGTTTCACAACCGCTTCCTTACTGGTTTGGATGTCTACACCCATGTTCACCACTTTTACATTCTTAAATACGGGGTGCGGATGTTCTCCAAACTTACCAGAAATAAACCCACCGTCAACTGGCCAGGTAAGCTTGTTTTTGCTTCTTTCGAATTCCAGTGCTACTTGTCCCAAGTTATCTACCGATTTCGAAGGATCTGGTCGTGAGGCTACACGAGATTTTTCAATTTCATTTTTGATCAAAGAAGCAATCAAACGATCAAGCTTATCAATTGACTTTCTCTTTGCAGCGATCTGCTTTTTTATCTCCTTGGCCTTTTTATTTAATTCGGCAACTAGTTTTTTCTGCTTAACTTTTAGCGTAGCAAGTTTTCTTGACTGCCTTAACTGAGTCCGCAATAGCTTATCTTTTTCCTCTTTCTTCACCAACAGATCCTCATGCTGAGCTTGAAGTTCTTCTTTTACCTTGGTTATTTGGAATACTTGCTTCTTTCGGGCAGCGCCATATTGTTCGAGGTAGGATAGCCTTCGAAACAACTGGTTGAACGACTCAGAGGCAAACAAAAAAGCCAGCTTATTGTATCCAAAACTAGCCTTGTGGGTAGCATAAACCAATTCGGAATATTCTTCTTTTAAATTGATAAGGTCGTCTTCCAAAGCATTCACCACAATATTGAGTGTTGTGATGTCTTCACTTACATAAGATATTTCACTTTTGAGGGACTTGATAAGTTTACTTTGAGCCTTTATCTCTTCAATCAAGGCCGTTAGCTGACCTATAGAAGCCTTTTTTTCACTTTGAGTTTCTTTAAGGATTTTCTCTGCCTCTTTTATTTTGGACAGCGCTTCCCGTTTTCTCTTTTCAAGATCAGATCTAGATTGGCCAAGGACCGAAGAACTGACAAGTCCTAGAAGTAGAACCGCCAGAAAAAATAGATCAACCTTTTTTGGCATATTTACTAGGAATTGAAAAAGGGAATTTAAGCTTCTTTTTCGTGGCCTCTATTTTCTGATAGTCTAAATCAAAGCTTGTTGAAGCCGGAATACTAGAATTATTGTCTTTATACCTGATCTCGATATTCGCTTTCGTGGGAAAAAGTCCTGACTCAACTTTTTTGAAGCCGCCATAGTTCACAATCAAGTTGTCGCCAGAAAATTTATTCATCAGCTCTACACGCTCTAGTTTCTGAGTTTCTTTGCCTACATAACTAGTCATAACAAGTTCACCCAGGCGCTGGACTCTTCTAAACTGGTCTGCTTCTTTGAATATAC
>CAYMST010000355.1:0-4423 GCA_964393115.1 uncultured Roseivirgaceae bacterium
AGTAAGTTCTGATTCCTCAGTATTACCTGTATTATCCGCAATTAATGGAGGAGTGCTTGATTCTGTTTGCTGGCGTTCACCTTCCATTTTACCGCTCAGCGTATCTCCCAATGTTGGGAAGCTGGCGGCTACCTGTGAAGCCGTGGCTTTGGTAAACGCATCCATGGCCTGGTCGGAAGAACCGCCCATTGGCAGGGCTTCGATTTGATCCTGACCACCTTCAACGGCTGGTTCTTCAACAATCTCTGGAGCTTCATCCGTTGTGTTTTCTTCTGATACAGGCTCCTGAAGTTCTTCAACAGGAGCTTCAGTTTCTTCAATGGTCTCCTGTATCTCTGTCGGTTCTTCGACCTGTTCGACTTGTTCCTGATCTTCTGCCTGTACATCATCAGCCACCGCAAACTGAATATCAAGTGCTTGTACTTCTGGTTCAGCAGGAGTGGTGCTTTCCGTTGTTTCAGTGGTTTCTACGGTTTCTTTCTCCGTGGTGGTTGCTTCATTTTCTTGACGATAAACCGTATTACTCGCTCCTTGTTGGATAGTGTGTGTCAACTCATGCGCAATCAAATGATCCCCTGATGAGGTGCCAGGATTGTATTGACCACTTCCAAAATAAATATCTCGTCCAACTGTAAAGGCACGTGCATTCAACGAAGCGCTCATTTCACTCGCTTCGCTATTGCGATGCACCCGAACCTGACTAAAGTCGGTACCGAATGCAGACCCCATGCTCTTTTGGGTAGAAGGAGCCAAGGACTCTCCACCACCTTGCGTGTGCTTAATGGACGACTCAACATGACTCGGAGGGCTACTGCCGGAAGTGCTATCCGCTGATAGCTGAAGGGTAGGAGCGTTTTCCTCGGGCTTTTTCATCAGCTCGTCCTGATCAACACGTTTACCTGGTGGACAACCAGTACCGGCCTCGCAAGCTCTCTGTACCTTCTCGTCACTTTCACAGGCCGAGCATTTGCGCTGTACTTGTTCTTGCTGTTCACAAGTCGAACATTTCTTCTGAACGGAAGGCGTGGTCATTTTTTGAACCACTTGATCCGCCATGGCATCCGCTTCATGTTCAAGTGGATCATTTGGTTGTCCAACTTTTAGTTTTAACTGGAACTTCCGTCGCACACCACCATTTTCCTTACCGCGGTTGATTGGCCAATCGGTAGTAGTGCCATGCGCTCCGCTCGACGTAGGAATCGTAGTGGTATGCTCGTCCGCTTTGACCCATAGTCCATTGATGTCTTTGACTTTAGTCTTTTTGATTACCCCAGTATTTGCGTCTTGTAGCCAAACTTTTTGATTGAAATTGGCGTTAAAAGCGCTGTTTCGCTTTGAATCTACTGGCCACAAGTTTCCATAAACATCTCCACCACCCAGTGTAAGTTCACGAATGTGATCAATAGCAAAGTATGGTTTCACACTTCTCGACTTAGAAAGTCCTTCGACTTCGACATCTGGGTTGTCTCGAAGTCGTCTGCCTACTTCTTCTTTGACGGATTCACTTCCTCGCGCACCTTTTTGCATCTTCATGGTCGGTGTTAGGTTGGCCGAATCCACAAAGAGCTGCTTGGCTGCTTTAGTGCCTCTAGCTGGCAATATTACACCTGTTCGGATATCCCCGGAAGTTTTTAGTTCTCGCGTTCCTGGTTTGTACACCTTTATAGTTGGGAAGGCAGAAGCTGGTCTAAACCACTTAATTGGCACCGGATCATTTTCTTTGCCCGTAGGGAATTGAGCCGGAACACCTGTGAGTCGTTTCTTCGGACTCATCGATCCGTAGACATCAAAGTCATTTTGTGCTCGGTCGTACTCGGCATCAAGGAGTTTGAAGCCGTACTTCTCTTTGTGCTTAATTAGTTTTTTGTCAATGACTATTTCAGAGAACTCATTCCAATCCAGCTTTTTTAGATCGTCTTCTACTGCATCTTTCCCTTTTCGCCAGCGTGTATTGTGATCAATCCACACCTTATCGGCTGTCTTTCTAAACTTGAGGGTAGGATGGATAGCCGTTATTTTCCATATTGGATCATTGATGTCATCCTCAACTTTAATGAGTTGAGCCTTGAACTTCGTTCGCTCATTCGCAAGTGCAGAATTTAGCTCAGTAGCTGTAGCGCCTTCATCTTTAAATCGCTGTACCGAGAGCGTAATGGCGCGTTGCATTTCCATCCATCCTGGATCATCATTGCCTTCTTTGTCCTTTGGATCTTTATCCTTGTCTTTGGGTCGATTGTCGTCTTTATTATTGTTTCCGTTATTGTTATTATTATTTGAGTCAGGTGAATTGTTCTTTCCACTTCCTGTCTTTTTCTTTTTAAGTCCAAGTTTTTCGAACAAGTCATCCAGCAATGCCTTCAGCTTAGCCATCAGTTCATCGACTTTCGAGCCTACTTTCTTAACCCCTCCTTTGAGCACACTGGTAATGCCTTTCAGGAAGGTTTTGAATTTTCCGATTTGCGTAGCTACATACTTGATAATCGGTCGCATGAATTTATTGACCACCTTCATCACTTTAGCCATCACGCGGAGTACCACTTTTCCGGCTGAAGTAGCTGCCGTTCCTCCAGCACCAGCACCACCAACGTATGCCGTTAGTGCTGCTGCGACTAACGAGAAGACTACTTCCCAAAGCAACATTCCAATTAATCTACCCAGCATGAAGCCCATCTTTTCGCTCGGGATTTGGTATATTTTGATCAATAGTTCTGCACCCTGCGAACCGATGCACGCCGACATCTCGGTAAGCTTTTGGTCAATGCCCTGAATCATGTCCCAAAGCAATGCTGGGTTTTCCAGGAACATCAGAATATCGTCTTTCAACCCGAGAATGGCCTCAATTATTGAACCGTGAAGCTGTTCGACGGAGTTCATCAAGGCCTCCATTTTCTCCTTCAGCTCTGGCATGGCGGAAATGATATTACTGACAAAGTTGATGATCTGCGGTACCAGACATACCATGTCAATGATCATCTGTATGAGTCCTACAAGTCCATCGGCGAAGAACCCGACTAATAGTCCTTTGAGGACACCCCAGTAGAAGGAGAGGTTTCCATTTAAGAAGATACTGGAGAATTTGCGGAGCATATCCCACTTCGTGGCGCTATCCTGCTCTTTGATTTTGCATAAAAAGCCCTTCGTCACGCTCTTCATGTACTTATCAGTTGGATAGACGTTCGGGATGAAGTCCATCGCCTGGATCTGTTTGTCAATAAAAGCATCAATGGCATTGTCCTGCCATTCCTGCGGAAGCATGCTCCATACCCAGGACACTTTATTCGACGCCCAACTGGTAATTGGTTTTGTGATCGACTCCGGTACAAACGACAGTAAGTCGGTGATCAAAACATCATCTTGAGAAGAGAAGCTGGCGCCTTCTTTGCCTTTTTCACCCAGTGCCCACTGGGCGATAGGATCGACTAAATCGGGACACTCAAAACTACTCGAGGCTTCTTCTTGCTCTGGTGCTGCGCTACCACCTCCGGCAGCTTCAGACATGAGCCCGTCAAAAAATTCTTCTTCCTCTGCACTCATGGCAGAAGGATCGTCCTCCTGTTTTTGGATATCAGGACCTGCGCGTGTAGGGTTGATTTTGGTTTGGACAAAAAGTCCCTGTCCCACTGCGCCTTGCTGTATTGTGTGGGTTAGTTCGTGAGCGAGCAAATGTTTTCCTTCAAGCGTACCGGGCTGGTATCTTCCTTCGGCAAAATAGATATCCCTTCCCGTTGCGAATGCTTGGGCATTAAGCAGCCGGGCCATGATATTCGCTTCACGGTCGGTGTGAATTCTAACATTTCGAAAATCAGCTCCAAAGCTCTGATTCATGAACTTCTGCGTCTGCGCATCCATTGGGGGCGCTCTGCCACGCGAAGTGTCGATCAGTTTGGAGACCTGTTCGGTCGGTGGGTCTTTGCCAGTAACCGCCTTTAATTGTACCTCTGAGGAGGTTTGATCGGGTTCTGAAGGGGCTACTTCCTCTTCTTCTTTTCTATGGATAGCATGATGAGCACTCAGCGTTTTGGGTTGGATATACTCCTGTTCCCACTTGCCTTGTACTTCATGATCTGTTTCTTCTATTTCTTCCTTTTGGACCGTCTCTTCTTTTTCACAGGAGGAACATTTGCGCTGTACCGATGGTACATTGCTGACTACCTGATCAGCCATTTGATCGGCTTCCTGCTCAAAGCGATCATTTGGTTTGCCCACCTTTAGCTTAGGTTGTACAGTTGAGGTGGTGGATGCTGTAGGAGCAGAACCGCCGGAAGCGTCACTCAGTACGCTTTGGCTGAACTTAAACTGTACTTGAGGGATTTCTTTAGACTCAGTGGTCTGTGATTGTTCCTTTTTCTTTTGGACATGGGTATTCGCAACGGCTTTGGATCCGGTGTTGGTGGATTTGGATGATTTGGTCGCCGTTGTGAAC
>CAYMST010000356.1:0-4406 GCA_964393115.1 uncultured Roseivirgaceae bacterium
GTTTAAACAAGATTCTTATCGGGTTAGGATGGGACTTAAAACCTGGAAACAATGTAGACCTAGACGCTGTTTGCTTCATGCTCGGAAGTAACAAAAAGCTAGTTTCTGATGAGCATTTCGTCTTTTACAACAACCTCCGATCACCCGACAAGTCCGTCGAACATACTGGAGATAACCGCTCAGGCGTGGGTGAAGGTGACGATGAAATGATACTGGTCAACCTGCCCAAAGTAGATTCTTCAGTGGAAGAAATACTTGTTGTGGTGACCATCAACGATGCGTTTGTCAAAAACCACAACTTTGGATTATTAGATAACGCCTTTATTCGTATCGTGAATGTCGAAACCAATGAAGAGATTCTTCGATATGACCTCGATAGTGATTATCCTGAGGCTACAGAAGTAGAATTTGGTAAGCTGATCAAAGATGGTTCAGATTGGAGCTTTGCTGCCTTAGGAATTGCGACAGAAAAAGGATTACAAGGGTACGTCGATATATATGCTTAATCATGATTGCTTTAGAGAAAAAAACAGGAATTAACCTTAAGAAGGGAAATTCTATTAGCCTTGAAAAAGACGGACGAAACTTGCAGAAAGTATGCTTCGGGCTCAACTGGGGAGCCATTCAAAGAAAAGGATTACTCTCCGGATGGCTAAAAAGTACTGAAAGTGTCGACCTAGATGGCGCGATCACCACTTTTGCCGGTCAAAATGTGAAGGAGACTATCTTCTTTAATCACCTTACCTCGAAAGATGGATCTATCGTTCATTCTGGAGATGACCTTACCGGCGACCTCAGCGGTGATGATGGCTTGGACAATGAAGTCATCACCATTGATTTAAGGAAAGTGAGTAGTGAAGTAGACACATTATACATTTATCTTAACTCTTATAAAGGGCAGGATTTTGGCGAAATACCGTATTCTAAACTTAGAATTTTTGAAGGAAGTCAAAGCCATATAGATGATGTGCTCGCCACTTTTAACCTTTCTACGGAACCCAAATTCAGAGGGTTTGTCTCCATGCTTATGGGAAAATTAGTTAGAACGTCAAAAGGGTGGGATTTCAAAACTATCGGTCAACCGCTAAAGTCGGGCAGCATTGCCGACATTGAATGGTTCTTGAAAAACAAAATACACCCTAACAGATAATCCCTATGGCAGGCTTTCGGTCACGCGGCTGAAGGCCTGCATATCCCCTTCCAATCCTATCATTTACCAGTCTACCTGCGATAATTCGTACCTAGAATAAATGAGAAATGAATGGGACCGCGGCTTCTTTTGGTATACCTTCGAGCCATGTTAATCAAGCATCTCTAACAAGGGATCGATAAGAAAATAATACAAAAGAGGTGATTTAAATGACATATTGCTGCCTTATAGCCAAGTTCTTAGATAGACTTTAGATAACAACATATTTATGAAACCGCGAATTATATTACTAGCCATTGCTCCTACTTTGATTTGGGGATCATCTTGGTTTGCTATTAAGTTCCAATTAGGATCAGTTTCTCCGCTTATTTCTATTTCTTACAGATTCTTACTTGCCGGAATATTAATATTAGGTTATGCAGTTTTTACGGGTAAAAAGCTATCCTACAATTGGAAAAACCACATTTTATTCGGTTTACTAGGATTGTTTTTATTTGGTCTAAACTACGCCCTAGTCTATGAAGCAGAACACACCTTAACCAGTGGGTTAATCGCAGTCATATACTCATCCATTATTGTTATGAATGTGATCAACACCTCGCTGTTTCTTGGTAAAAAGCTGGACAAAAGGTTATTGATGAGTGCTGTCTTGGCCGTGTCAGGAACAGCATTACTTTTCGTTCCAGAGTTTCGAGGAATAAAATCGGGCCCAGAATTTTGGATCGCCATCCTATTAGGCATCTCCTCTGTGTACTCAGCATCGCTAGGCAACATTGTTAGTGCTTCGTTACAAATGCGCAAGATTGATGTAGTACCTTCAACAGGTATTGCCATGTGCTATGGTGGATCAATAATGGCTTTGGCATCATTAGCACAAGGACATACTTTTGAATTGCCATTGACGTCAGCCTATTTGATATCACTTGTCTATTTGGCACTTTTCGCTTCGATCATTGCCTTCATCTCATATTTGCTTCTCCTCGGTGAAGTAGGGCCTGAGAGATCTGCCTATGTACTGGTGCTTATCCCGGCTATATCTATGGGTATCTCCGTAATTTTCGAAGGATACGAATTCGGAATAAGCTCATTGGTTGGTTTAGTGCTTATTGTCTTTAGCAATATTTATACCTTAAGACTTCCGAACCAATAATAACAGATATCAATGTAATAATGTGGTACTAACCTGAATTGGATATGGATCTAAGAGCTGTAACTTCGCAGATATCTTCAAAACAGGAAATAAACGCTTTAGTAAGCAAAGTCAATCATGACCCTAAGCTGATAAAGCAAATAGTTAGCTTTACCGATGACCCAGACAAAAGACTTGCCTACTATGCGACTTGGGTTTTATCTACCATTTCTGATGATGCCATGTATCTGATCGAACCGCACTTTCAGTGTTTGGCAGAACTTTTAGACCGCGCAGAATCTGATGGAATACGTAGAAATATATTACGTATATTTTCGCAGACACCAATCCCACCTTCACTACAAGAAAATTTAGCCAATACCTGCTTCCAAATTATGGAAAGTAACCAACAGCCAGTGGCACATCAGGTCTTCGCTATGACAGTGCTGGCGAATATCACTGAAAACATTCCTGAACTAAAGAACGATTTGATTGTATTAATAGAAGACAAGTTGCCATTTGCTAGTGCAGGGTTTCAAAGCAGAGGAAAAAAAATCTTGAAAACACTTAAGAATCTTTAGGTTTTTCTTCAAATTTTCTAACATCTCAATATTTGTTTTTGTTTTCCGGTTACAATACGCTAAAAACAAATTTCCTTGTATAATTTTGGCGCAGTTACGTAGAAATAACCCAAATAAAACAGGTAATCCATGAATAATCGCCAACTTCTACCGATAGTACTTATCGTCGCGGTAGCGTTAATTACCATCTTCGGTTTGTCATCCAGCATTTTTTACACCATTAACCCCGGTGAACGCGCGGTCATATTTTACAAATTTGGTGGTGGGTTAGATAAAGAGAATGTCATCAACCAGGGCTTCCATGTAAAAGCACCTTGGAATGACCTCCACAGATATGATGTAAAGGAAACTACGGAAGAAGAGAGCATGGATGTGTTGGACAAAAATGGTTTGTCTATAAAAGTTGATGTTACCATTCGATTTCATCCTATTTACGATCGGATTGGTTTCTTGCATGAGGTTTTTGGCACTAATTATCGATACAAGTTGGTAGTACCTGAAGTACGGTCTGCGGTAAGACAGGTAATGGGCAGGTTCACAGCTGAAGAAATTTATTCTACAAAACGTCCTGAAGTGGAAGCTGAGATAAAATCGGAAACAGAAAAAACTCTTGGTGAAAACAATATCCAAATGAAAGCACTTCTCATTAGGTCTATTGGACTCCCTACGCAGATCAAAGCGGCCATCGAAAACAAACTTCAACAGCAGCAAGAGGCGCTTGCCTATAAGTTTAAGTTGGAGAAAGAATCGAGTGAAGCGGAGAGAAGACGAATTGCAGCAGAGGGTGAAGCGAGAGCTAACGAAATCGTCAATAGCAGCTTATCCGAAAAGCTTTTAAGAATGAGGGGTATTGAAGCTACAAAAGAGCTGGCTAGCTCTCCGAATTCGAAAGTAGTAGTCATTGGGGGCGGCAAAGACGGGCTTCCATTGATTTTAAATAGTGAAAAGTAATAAACAATAAAGAAAACCAGAATGTCAGATACTGCAGAATTAAAGATAGGTGATGAGGTGTATAAGCTTCCAATTGTGGAAGGCACAGAACAAGAAAAAGCTATCGATATCAGTAAATTACGCGCTCAGTCTGGAGTAATCACCATAGATCCTGGGTTCAAAAACACGGGTTCTACGAAAAGTGGGATTACTTTTCTTGACGGTGAAAAAGGAATATTGAGATACCGGGGGTACTCTATTGAAGACTTAGCAGAGAAGTCTTCATTCCTAGAGGTAGCATACTTGATCATCTATGGCTCATTACCAACGACAGAAGAATTAAGCACTTTTTCTTCTAAAGTATCCAATCACTCACTGGTACATGAGGATATCAAACATATTATGGACGGATTTCCTTCCACTGCACACCCAATGGGAGTGCTGTCCTCAATTGTTACCTCACTAACTGCTTTCTATCCAGAATCTTTAGATCCAAACAGATCGGCTGAACAAGTAGATTTGTCCATCGCTCGAATCATCGCTAAGATGCCAACATTCGCTGCTTGGGCTTATCGCAAGAAAACAGGACTTCCTTTAATATACCCTAAGCGAAAAT
>CAYMST010000357.1:0-2903 GCA_964393115.1 uncultured Roseivirgaceae bacterium
TGCTGCCTCTATCGCGGTTGTCAATCGCTCATCATCAAAAACGAAAAATGAAATCACACGAAGTAGACTACAAAATTCATGGTCATGATGTTCAGTTTGTAGAAATAGAACTAGACCCACAAGAAACTGTTATTGCTGAAGCCGGTGCCATGATGTACATGAAAGAAGGCATTGAGTTTGAAGCCAAAATGGGGGATGGCTCAAATCCTGATCAAGGCATCTTTGGTAAACTCGTATCCGCCGCCGCACGCAAAATATCTGGAGAATCTGTCTTTATCACGCACTTTACGCATCGAGGAACAGGTAAAAGCCATGTAGCCTTTTCTGCCCCCTACCCAGGGACTATTGTTCCTCTTGATTTAGATAGTTTGGGCGGTAGTGTTATCGTACAACGAGATGCCTTTTTGTGCGCAGCCCTCGGTACTAAATTAAGTATGCACTTCAACCGAAAGTTTGGCGCAGGCTTTTTTGGGGGAGAGGGATTTGTGCTTCAGAAGTTGCAAGGTGACGGAAATGCTTTCATACATGCTGGCGGTACATTAGTTGAGCACGAATTAAACGGTGAGACCTTGCGTGTGGATACCGGTTGTGTAGTTGGTTTTCAAGAGGGAATCGATTTTAGTATTGAGCGCTCTGGCGGGTTAAAATCAATGGTTTTTGGGGGAGAAGGGTTGTTTCTGGCCACCCTGAGCGGAACTGGAAAGGTTTGGTTACAAAGTATGCCAATAAGTAAACTGATTAGTCAGCTTGCGCCGGCAGGTGGTGGTTCGGATGAGGATTAACGTACACTTGCTAAATGATTATAAGGAATCTGTAAGAGAGTTATATCAAAAAATTAGTTTGAAGTGCGTACCGCTAGATTTTAAATTCATTTATGCAAATCGATGTTAAGGTCTCTAACACTTGCTTTTCTTACTTTTTCTATTAATTATCTTTTTGGTCAAATTCACTATTATGAGAGGCCTTCTAATCGGCAATTGGTGGGTAGAGACATATCCTCAAACACTGGCAAATTTAACATTAGAGGTGTTTGTGTAGAAAGAGGTTTCGAGTCTATAACTTTTAAAGTGTATAGATCAGATTCATTAATATCTACTACTTCTCAAGAATTAGACTATCAAGAGAATGATACCGCTGACTTTTATAGCTTTTTTGAAATTGCTGCTGGACTTTACAACTACAGTGTAAGTGTTTATTTGATATCTAATGAAACTGAAAAGCTACAAGATAGTATATACCAAATTATAGCTGGAGATGCTTTTATTATTCAAGGACAATCAAATGCTGAAGCAAAACGATATATTGGCAGCGCAAACGGCAATAGGAGTGAATTTATAAGGGTGTACTCTCATGGCACGGAGGACAGCTCCACTTTAGTGAGAAGATCAAATTGGTATATGGCAAATGGTGATGCCCATTTAAATCAGGTTGGGAATGCTGGTCAATGGGGGTTGAAATTGGCTAGAATGATCGTCGATTCTGTTGGAATTCCTGTGGCACTATTCAATGGGGCTCGAGGTGGAAGAACAATTGATTTTTTTCAAAAAAATGAAAATAAAGCTCAGGACCTTTCTACTAATTATGGTCGATTGTTATATCGAACCGAATCTTCTTCCCTTAGCCACAAAATAAGGGGAGTTTTTTGGGGACAAGGAGAAAGTGATGCAATTCATGGGACATCACAAGACGCATACATTCATTCGTTTAATTTGATAAAAAACTCATGGCTTAAGGATTATCCAACTATTGAGGGTGTGTATTTAAATCAGGTTCGTTGGGGATGCAGTGCGTCACTAGGGAATTCAATGGTTATAAAGGAAGCGCAAAGACTGATATCTGAAATGGATACACTTGTTCAAGTCGTTCCAACATCAAGTTTGAAGCACCACTCCGACAGTTGTCACTTCCCTTTTATTGGTGGATATGAGACCTTGGGCATCAGGCAATTCCAACTGATGGCCAATAAACTTTATGGTTCGAGATTTAAACCGATAACTATTCCAACAATTGATAGCGCTATTAGTAATGGTATTTCAATAAAACTATACAGCAACGATAGCACAATCCAGATGAATAGTAATGATTACTCAGATTTCATCGTTAAAAGTATCCATCCTAAGACAATAGTTATAGACTCAATTACGGTAGATAAAAACCTTATCTATATAGAACTTGAGAAACCTTTGCTTTCAGACCATGTTGATATTTCATATATCGGAGATTTGCTTGATCAGGGTAACTTAGTTACCAACAATCAAAATATAGAACTGGTTAGTTTTTATCAAATGCCAGTTAAAATGGAACAAATACGTCATGAAGTTTATATTTCTATTTGTAGCGGGGATAGTTTTTCATTTGGCAAACAAACTTTGAACGAGCCTGGCAAATTTATGGAAACATTTAAATCAAAATACGGTCTTGATAGCGTTGTAACCTTGAATTTGACCATTGTGAATATTGATAGCACCGTTTCAATTACAGGCAATACACTTACAGCAAATGAAGATGGAGAAGCTGATTTTCAATGGTTTTATATCGGTGACAAAGATTCAGTGATTTTTGGAGCTACCTCAAATCAATACACAGCGGTTAGATCTGGCACCTATGCGGTGGTCATTAACAAGGAGAGTTGTGTGGATACTTCGGTTTATGTCTACTTTGATAGAGAATTGTGTAATACCAGTTCAGAGACTACCGTATCATCTTGTGAGTCTTATATTTGGGATAATCAGGTATTTACAGCATCCGGCTTATATACTAAAGTTATTCCGAACAGTCTGGGTTGTGACAGTTTGATAACCTTGAATTTGACCATTGTGAATATTGATAGTACCGTTTCAATTACAGGCAATACACTCACAGCAAATGAAGATGGAGAAGCCGATTTTCAATGGTTTTATATC
>CAYMST010000357.1:3003-4381 GCA_964393115.1 uncultured Roseivirgaceae bacterium
ATGAAGACGGAGAAGCCGATTTTCAATGGTTTTATATCAGTGACAAAGATTCAGTAATTTTTGGAGCTACCTCAAATCAATACACAGCGGTTAGATCTGGTACTTATGCGGTGGTCATTAACAAGGAGAGTTGTGTGGATACTTCGGTTTATGTTCAAGTGGAAATGTCGTTATTATCTACTACTGAAAACGTAATTGACAAACAACTCTTAGCATACCCTAATCCCATAAACGATAGATTAACAGTAAAATGGGGGAAATCGAATATTGAATTAATTCAAATAATCAATGTTTCGGGAAAGAGTGAGACTTTTTTAAATGATAAAAATAACAGAGAATTTAGTCTAAACTTATCGTCATATCATGCAGGAGTTTACCTTATGAAAATAGTCCGTTCTGGTGGTGAAACGAGATATTTGAGGTTTATCGTGCAATAATTACTATTCCATTCATAATGAGCACGTTGCAATTTGGATAACCAACCACCTCATGAGGAGACCGCGATGTAGAAACTCAAGGAATTTTATCGAATAATATTTGAACTTAATTACTGCTCAAGAATAAAAAAGAGTGGAATATATCACATCACGACGATCAAATTTGTTTAGGTCGAATCTTACAAATGTTTTAAATTTGTATTCTTGTTCTATTTAAATGTTAACTGATGAACGTAATAATCTTACTTGCATTGAATTGCATTGTTATTCTCTTTGCTCTTTGGAAAATCAGCAAATCAAGATCTTTTAATAAGAAAAAAATGACCTATACCTTAGGTACATACATATTGATGTTTCCTATTATGGTCGTTTGGATTTTTTCCTCTTCATTCAAAAAACCTTCATTTACCAAATCTGGCATTTTGAAGAAACTTGCAGATCATGATATAGAACTTAAAGACGACTTTAAGATTTTGTCAAATCGAGATTATGGTATTTTGGATAACATTATTGAATTCGAACTTGATATATCTGATAGTGATCAACATAGAATTTTACAGCAGTTAAATGATTCCGATTTTTTTGTAAAAAGGCCTCCAAAGTATGGTCGTTTGGAAACAGAAATTCCAAGAATACTTACTAAGGACACTACGATGCATACCGTTTTCGATCAACCTCAATACATCAATAAACAAAGTTGTGAGGTGTTATCAAGCGGCTATATCCAGACTTGGGACCAAATAAGAATATCTAAAACACAAAGCCGGTTATTATATACACGGCAAGAATAAGAAACTAATCTCGAATTTATTAACCAAGTTGAAACTTTTGAAAACTAATCCATGACTTACTGAATTTCAAATAGTTTCGAATAAACACTTTTCAATTAATTATATTACTAATTGAAGAAACAAATATGTTTTAGACCATGGTATTAGGCT
>CAYMST010000358.1:0-4372 GCA_964393115.1 uncultured Roseivirgaceae bacterium
GATGAGGAGGTGGATGATATTCACACCGTAGAAAATATTTTTCATTGAGTTTACTAAAGCAGGCAGCTTTAATGTGCCAGGATCTTAAATGGGTTTTTGACTTGTTCTTATTTTGTAAAAATAACTAGATTAATAGTAATTTAACTATATATATAGTTATGATTTAAGCAGGCATATATTGAATGATTGTGAGAACTTTACCTTTGCTATGAACCCATCACAATCAACAAAAAAAAAGTACCGTGTTGCCCTGGCCGCATACTTTGCAGCGGCAGGATTATGCATGGGTACGTGGACTTCACGTATCCCCACCATTAAGACGCTTTTTTATCTGAACGAGGCGGAGCTGGGTAATCTGCTGCTGATCATGCCCATCGCTTCTGTAGTCGGGATTCCTTTGTCTAGCTGGGTGGTAGCCAGATTTGAGAGTCGCAAACCCATTTTTTGGTCCTTTTTGCTCAATGTGCTAACCATGGTGATGATTGGCTTCTCACATACGTTATGGATGCTTCAACTCTCGATCTTTCTGTTTGCCTTTACCTTGAGGGTACTTAATGTGGCAATCAATACGCAATCGCTGAAGGTGCAGGAGATTTTTAGTAAAAGAATTGTCGGGGGATTTCATGCGTTTTGGAGTCTGGGGAGTGTGATAGGGGTGGGAGTTTCGACGTTAATGGTGAAGTTTGAAGTGCCGATAGACAGTCACTTTTTGGTGATTGCTTTTTTTTCAGTAGCTGCCAGCCTAGGTGCCTACGGGTTTTTGATTCGGAATGATCAATCTGCATACGGTAACCGTTTTGTGTTCTCGCGCCCAGATACGTTCCTACTTTCGCTGGGGATCATCATCTTTTCTGCCGCACTGCTAGAAGGCGGTATGTTCGATTGGAGCGGGGTATATTTCAGGGAAGTACTAGACGAGGAGGTCTTCACTTTGGGATATCTTGCTTTTATGGTTTCCATGTCTTTTTCAAGGTTTTTTTCTGATGCGCTGGTCCAGCGCCTGGGTGCCCACAGAACCTATATGGTCAGCGGGCTATTTATCATCATGGGGATGTCGCTTGCCATCCTATTTCCCACCTTCTGGTCTGCCTTTATTGGCTTTGGGCTGGTTGGCTTTGGGACATCTTCTCTTTTTCCGCTTACCTATAGTCTGGCAGGTAGATCCAAAAAATACTCGGCTGGTATTTCCATCTCCATCGTCACAACTTACAGTATTTTCGGATTTCTGGCCGGCCCTGCGGTGATCGGTCATTTGGCTCACTTGCTCGGTTTGCAAAAGGCTTTCGTTCTGTTAGCCTTGACCGGAGTGATGGTGATTTTGGTATCGAGATTCTTGACGAGAGAGGGAGAGATGCAAGAGGATTAGGAATAATGCCCTGGAAGCTACAGTATTCCTTGAGTCTTAAGCTCCACCAAAAGGAGTCAGAGAGTCGTGCTGTATAGCAAACACCTCTCTCGACTAATGCATCATATTGAATAGTAGAATTAAGTTGCTTTAAGTATTGAAGGCCTATAACAACAAATTACCTTTACACTGGTATTGAAATTCTTATGGTAAATAACGATCTTGTTAGTGCCATGAAATCTAATGTCTCTAAGAAATCTTATGATTCTAAGATAACCTATCCGCCCAGTCCACAAATAGATGAGAAAGGTGACTATAAAGATATCTCTCTGCGCTTTGCTAATCTGGAATGGACGGACTTACAAGAAGCCAAAAACGTTACCGCATGGAATCTTGCCGGGAGCAACCTTCGTGGTGCGAAATTGCCCAAAGAGGTTGAGTTCACTTTGGTAGATAGGGTGGATCAAGCCGCAAAAGAGGCACGCACAATTTATACGGTTATCCTGGTTTCACTCTTTATTAGCTGGCTGGTGAGGTTATCCACGAGTGACATGGATGTAATCAAGGAAGGAATCGCAGTGAAGTTGCCATTCATTGGTGAGATGGTAGATATACACTATTTCTACTTTCTTACTCCTTTACTTATTTTGGTTATGCATTTCTACTTTCAGCTTATTGTTCAAAGAATTCTAACAGGGGTTATTAACCTTCCTATATTCTTTCCAGATGGGTTGAGAATAGATCAGAAAATCAATTCCTGGCCACTCCTCAACGTTTCGGAAATGGTGCACAGAAATCTTTGGGAGGCGGCCAGTTGCTATTCCAAAGTTCGCGTTTATCTCACTGGATTTCTTTTCTGGTTGGCAGTCCCCTTGTCTCTAATCTCCATATGGGTCAATTATCTGGAAGTTCATGACTTTTTGATGTCGCTTTGGCACATTACGGTCATTTTTCTGTGCTTTCTTTTGGATATTCTTTTTCTGTACAGAACTTATCATCTTATTGGCAATTCATACCAGTTTCACAAAGAAAGGGTGAAGACTGAGGTAGCGAAAAATTTTGCCAAGGACAAAATTAAAGGTTTGAAATCTCGAAGGGTAGGTTATGGTATTTCGCTCGGAATGGCATCACTTGCTCTCACATCAGTTTTTACTTGTGTTACCTTAAATGTGTGCCTTTCTGAAAAAAATCTACCCTTCAAGAAGTTAACATCTATCAACATGGATCACCATACTTGTGTTAAATGCTATTTTTATTCGGAAAGTACTTTTGGTTGGGATCACCCTCCATTAAAAAGTAAGGGACGGAATTTAAGAAGGATGTCAGCCAAAAATACAAACCTGCAAGGTAGCATCTTTAAAGATGCGGATTTATCCTTTTCCAACTTCACAGATGCTCGGCTTGATAGCGCTAATTTGGAAAGAGTCAACTTCACAGGAGCAAAAATCACTTGCGCAAACGTAAAAGTAGCAACCTTAACTGGGGCATTCAGAATAGTGGCAAATGACACTATTTTAATTGATAGTCAATACCTCAATTTATGGGATGTTGAGTTTGATCAATCCACAATCTTTTAAGCTCGATTTTGTAAATAGATCTTGCCTACATGGGATTGCTATGTAATAGAATTCGCTCCTTCATCTCTTGCCATTGGTAGGCTTGTCGCTAGACTTACTGTAGAGGGTGTTTTAGTCCATTTGGTATATCTTGACTTACTTCTTCAATTTCAAATTCAAATCTGTTTCCTTTTCTTCTCTCTTTATGGTTTAGGCAGCTCAATGAAGGAAAAGGATTCTCATTTAGTTAGTAATCAGGGGTTTTGTTTGGAGATACAGCACTTTCCAGATAGTGCAAACGTTCCTTCCACCGTCTCTA
Organism: uncultured Roseivirgaceae bacterium; assembly: GCA_964393115.1. Taxonomy (GTDB): domain Bacteria; phylum Bacteroidota; class Bacteroidia; order Cytophagales; family Cyclobacteriaceae; genus CAYMST01. The sequence goes on from CAYMST010000358.1 coordinate 3,221, forward strand.
GGCCAACGGAGGTTTTTGAATCATGGACTACCTAATAAGTTTAATAGTATTAATTAGAGCTACAAAGAATTTCATCAAATGCTTTCACTACAGTATGAGCATTATCTTTCGTAAAGCATAATGGTGGTTTTGTTTTGATAACGTTATCGTAAGGACCATCCGTACTGATGAGGATGTTCCTTCTTCTCATTTCATTTTTTACGTGTTGAGCTAATTCTGTATCAGGATGATGTGCTCCCCCTTTTACGATTTCTACCCCAATGAATAGCCCACTGCCTCTGACATCACCAATACATGATTGCTTTTGGGAAAGCTCGCCAAATAGCTGCTGGTAGTAGTTTCCAACAGTTCTCGCATGTTCTTGTAAGTTTTCTTCTTCAATTACATCCAAAACGGCCTTGGCGATTGCGCAGGACACCGGGTTACCACCAAAAGAGCTGAAAAATTCTACACCCTGTTCAAAGGATGCTGCTATTTCTTCTGTGCAGACCACGGCTCCCATTGGGTGACCGTTGGCAATCGGCTTTCCGAGAATGACGATATCCGGAATTACACCTTGCGCCTCATACCCCCAAAAATACTCACCTAATCGTCCAAAGCCCGTCTGAACCTCATCGCTGATACAGATACCGTTTTGTGCTCTTATGGCAGGATAAACTTCTTTCAAGTATCCCGCTGCCAAAGGGACCTGCCCGCCACATCCAACAATGGGTTCACTGATAAATGCAGCAATGGGAGCCGTGCAATGCTGAATTTGATTTACAGCATCTTTTCCATACAGTGTCCCGGCGTTTGATTTGCCAGCGTAGATTCCATTAAAAGCATTTGGTAAAGGAGTTTTAATAATGTGCTCTTTTTGTCCTTCTCCTCTTGGATTGTTGAATTTGTAGTCGCTTATATCGATGGATGTTTGCGTGTTTCCATGATAACCTGATTCCAGCACCATTAGATGCTTTGCTTTGGTATGGGTGTGTGCCATACGGATCGCCAAATCGCTTGCTGCACTTCCGGAGTTCACAAAGAAGACTTTACTCAGGGTCGATGGAAAGTAGCTAAGCAGCCTCTCCGCATAGTCAGCCAGTTCATTATACAGGTATCGGGTATTTGTATTGAGACGAGCCATTTGTTTTTGCCCGGCCTGTACGACTTTTG
>CAYMST010000359.1:0-4360 GCA_964393115.1 uncultured Roseivirgaceae bacterium
CTTGAGAACCTTAATCCTCTATGCACACTACGATACTCTGCCACTCACAAAAACACTTACAATCTTGCGTATAGCTTAAACCCTGTAAGCGCATATGATTTGGGGCTGGTCAAACAAATAGAAGTCGATTCAATCATTGCTGAAGACAGCTTCAATCATGCTTTCATTGAACTAAAGGCAGTTAAAGCAACAAAGTCTAAGGTTACTGCCAAATTAACGATTGACTTTAACAATGGCGATGATGTGAAAAGAAAGGCTATTTCTGTGGGGGTTGATAGGGTTTATGACCTCTACAAACTCTCTAATGAACGGGAAATATATAACAACGGGTTTATTGTAGAAGAAATTGATGCCGCTAATGAATCACTCACTTTCACTAATGGGGTAATGCTCAAAGTGGGTGAATCCCAAGGGGGAATGACCGAAGAGGTCATGAAGTTTCAAATACAAAAGACCATAGAAGAACATTTAGACAAAGAGAAAGAGTACCTACAAAAAGGAATCAAAGTATTGTCGTTGTTCTTTATAGATAAGGTTGCCAACTACCGACAATACGATGAATCTGGAAATCCCTTAGAAGGAAAATTTGCTAAATGGTTTAATGAAATTTACCAAGACCTAGCAACCAGACCGAAATACAAAGAAAGTATCTTACCGCTTGACGGAGCGCATGACGGTTATTTCTCTCAAGACAAAAAAGGTAAAATCAAAGACACTTCGGGAGAAACCAAGGCTGATGATGATACCTACAAACTAATCATGCAAGACAAAGAACGCTTGCTAAGTATAGATAACCCTTTGCGTTTTATCTTTTCTCACTCCGCTCTAAGGGAAGGTTGGGACAACCCCAACGTTTTTCAGATTTGCACCCTTAACGAGACAAAATCAGAGATCAAGAAAAGGCAAGAAATAGGGCGTGGGCTAAGATTGGCAGTAAATCAAGACGGTGAGAGGGTTTATGAAAGAAACATCAACCGCCTAACGGTAGTAGCGAATGAAGCCTATGAAGACTTTGCCAAAAAGCTCCAGAGTGAAATAGAGGATGAATGTGGGGTTAGCTTTAAAGGAAGAATTAAGGATAAAAGAAAACGTGCTAAGGTCAATTATCGGAAAGGGTATCAGCTTGACGAAAATTTCAAAGCGATTTGGGAGCGTATCAAGCATAAAACATCCTATCGGGTTGCGTATGATGTAAAGGAATTGATCGATAAAGCTGCAAGCAAAATCAATGATATTCCTGACATTAAGAGTGCTTCTATCCGTTCGGTGAAAAAGCTCGTAACGATGGATGAAGAAACTGGTATAGATGGACAGTTATTGAAGGGAAAGTCTATTGATGTATCGGTTGAAAACCTTCAGCTTCCTGATGTCTTGGGGTATATCCAGCAAAGAACGGAGCTTACCAGAAAGACTATTTTTGATATTATCAATCAGTCAGGAAGGTTAAAAGATGTACTGATTAACCCTCAACTTTTCCTTGATAGCTGTATTCGAGAAATTAAGCGGGTTCTTGCTGAACTTATGGTCAATGGTATTCGCTACGAACGTATTGGTTTGAGCGAATATGAAATGCACTTATTCGATGATACCGACATGGAATTTTACCTTGATAGTGTATTCCATGAAGTAAAAGACCAAGACAAAACCATTTACGAGAATTACATTCCTCTCGATTCAAGTGTAGAAAGCCAATTCGCTAGAGATTGTGAAAGCAGTGAGCAAGTAGAGTTTTACTTCAAATTGCCTTACTGGTTTAAAATCCCTACTCCCGTTGGGAACTATAACCCTGATTGGGCTTTAATCTTCAAAGATGAAAAGAAGATTTATTTCATTGCCGAAACTAAGAGTACCCTCGATTTATCTAAGCTTAGGGATGATGAAAGGCTGAAAATCAAATGTGGAGAAAAGCATTTCTCCATTATTGACGAAGTGGAATACAGGCACGTTACAGAGCTTGGAGAACTGTCGAGTTAAAGCAGTTCTTTAATTAAAACACCTATGAGCCAGAAAACTGATTACTGGATAGAGCTTGTTAAGGACATAAATAAATTTGCTTTCATTATATTCTTACCAATCTTATTGATAATCCTGATAATAAATTGGTTAGTGTAATGATGGCTTGGGATGATTATAACCCAACGGAGAAGGCTACTATCTTATCTAAGGAAGGAGAATTCATTAATGGAATTGAATACTATGGTAGAAAGTGGTTGCTATACTCCTATGAATTTAACCTCTGGGAAGTAGTTTACAATCCAGAGAAGAATTCTATTGACGATGTACGGGTTCTCAAAAAAAGTAGAGCTGCTCTTTATAGCAGAAAAGTAAAGATTGATACGGCTTTATGACAGCTCGTTTTGATGCGCCTTATCATTTAATCGTTTAACGGTCATCGGCTGATACAGCCTACCGTATCGAGTTTTAAACCCATCTTGGTTTAGAGCATTTGCTATTTCTCGATAGGATTTCCCTTGTTGCCTGTAAAACATAATAAGCCTAGTTGCTTGTCGGTTGGCTCGACTTTCTTCAGCATTTCTTTTAATAGTGGCTACTCCCCTACTCCGTGCTTCATTGGTAAGATTTTCAGGTTTACCAAGTTTAAAGCCCTGCTCCTTCTTCGATTGGAGAGCTTTTTTTGTACGCTCTGAAATACGTCTTCGTTCGTCTTGGGCAATGGCAGCAAAAATATGAATAGTGAGGTCGGTCGCTTCTGGCATATCACAGCAAATGAAACGAACCTTCTCTTCCATCAGTGTAGTAACAAAGGAAATGTTACGGGATAGCCTGTCAAGCTTGGCAATAACCAAGGTAGCGTTTTCAGCTTGGGCAAAGTGAATGGCATTGCTCAACTCTTGTCGTTGGTTCTTCTTGCCGCTCTCAACTTCAGTGAAAGACTTTATCAGCTCCCCCCTATTCTGAACGAACAGTTCTACATCTCGCTTCTGTGCTTCCAGTCCTAAGCCAGATACACCTTGCTTTTGTGTGGAGACTCGATAATAGGCAACGTATTTCATGTTCATTTGAGCTTTCAAATTCCATGATAACGCAATGTGTAACAAATCACAAACGTGCGTTCAAGATTTGTTACATTAAAAAATAAGATATAAAAAAAGAGGGTTGCCATCCCCTCTTAAGTATTGATTCACTATTGCGTTACGTTTTTTTTACGACCACTGAGGTAAATTAATTAACCCTTTTAACGAGGGAACCTCAATAGCAAGAACAAAGTGGAATTCCTCCCCCTTGTACTTGAAGTACAAAGTGAACTTCATAATTAGTGATACGGCTGAATTTCACTAGGGTTCTATATTTGATGTTTATTCCTTTATTTAAAGATTCATTTAATTAAAGGAGTCTTTAACAGGCTCGTTTCTATCTATTAGCGGTTATGTTCTTTGAAAAGCTCAAATGACTTCTGAAGTATTTCGGTCATGGTCATATCATGATCGGCTGCATATGTTTTATACTCCCTCCTAAATTCTGCACTCACTGATAAGTTCATATTAACCAATTCGGACTTTGACGGTTTTTTGAGGTTTTGAGGTGTTGGCTCTTCCAACTGGGGAGGTGTTCTATTCACTTTTTTCTTTCTTGGTGGCTTTTTAATATCAGTCATAATCTTTCCTTTATTTAAAGATTCCTTTATTCCTTTATTCCTTTAAATGAAGGAATTAGGATTGCAACTTATTTATAATCTGTTGAATGAGGTCATCAGCCTTCTGATTAAGGCTTTTGAATGGTGTTTCGGTCAATGTCTTTCCTTCATCTATGGCTAACCGATAACCATCTTTTTCAGGAATGCCACCATTAAGCACTTCATAGCCAGTCATAGAGATATATTCTTTTGCATGGTCTAGCTGGCTCTCACTTGCTCCAATTCGGCTAAAAGCAAAGGCGAACTTTTCGTGTCCTATTCCTTGCTTAACAAGTTCATGAGCCAAACGTATCTGTGGGTTTTGGTCGTCTTTACTTAACCCTGTTGGCAATACAATGAAATCACAGACCTTGGCTATATCTGCTGTCTGCTTGGTGGAGTGGGGCGCACCATCAAAAATGACCAGATCGTAACTCTCGGCAAACTTCAAAACCCTATCCACATTCGGAAACTGTTGTACCGAGAACACGGGTTCAATCTCGGCTTCCATTCGAATACCGTTCCACTCGGTAGAGGTGCTTTGTTGCGTGTCCATATCGGCTATTAACACATCCCAATCATGAGAAGCGAACTCTCTGGCAACGGAACGAGCAAGCGTACTTTTTCCGACTCCGCCTTTCTGAGAAACAATCCCTAAAAACTTAGACATACTTTATTCCTTTATTCCTTTATTCCTTTATTCCTTTATTCCTTTATTCCTTTATT
>CAYMST010000360.1:0-4337 GCA_964393115.1 uncultured Roseivirgaceae bacterium
GCCCTAGCGCGGAGTTGATCTTCATCACGGCTAGACTTGTTGTTGAACCAAAGCGCTTTGCGTTAGGAAACAGTTTTCTCGATTGTTGAAAAGCCTTGATTTTGATTTTTTTCGCCAGCCCTTGTTTACGAAACTTTGGATTAACAATTAACCCAGAATTAGCCGCGTAATTCCCATGTCCCCAACTCTCGATATAACAAAACCCAGCAAACTCATCTTTATCAGAAAGTGCGATAATCGCCTTTCCCTCTTTCATTTTATTAATAATATATTCTGGTGTTCGCTTCGCAATACCAGTTCCTCGCTGTTGAGCACTTTGTTCTATTTCAGAACAAATTTCTTCTGCGTATTTAAAATGATCGGATGTAGCTACCCTAACGGTGAATTTAGTCATGAGAAAAGATCAAAAGAGAAAATAAAAAAGGATTGGAAGGCACTGCCACTTAGGCAATAGAATGTACTTAACAGGCACAGGGCCTCGGAAAAAAAAACCTACCGGCAACAGACCGAACAAGTTTATCCGAATCAACAGAAGGGAAAACAAATATGTCAAAATCCTTTTTCACTGCTTTCTAAATGATTCGCGAAGATACGAAGTCTTTATGACTTAATTAAAGTATCCAATCTAATTTTAAAATTCATATCGACAGAAAAAAATCATTTTCCCTGTTACCGACTGCTTTCATGTAGCGTCTAAAGGAAAACAAAATCAAAAATCATGGCAGAAATATTAGAGCAACTCATTCCAATCATCAGTGTAACGGGAATATTTATACTCCCAGCAATCGCGATTCCCATCGTATGGTTTTACCATGATCGCCGAAAGTCACAAGAGCGAATGGCGATGATAGAGCGGGGTATTGACATTAGTGAACTTTATAAACTGGAAAAACCACGTTTCCGAAGGAAAAGGTCAAAATTCGACTCTCTCAGGAAAGGAATGATATGCGTAGGTGTGGGCGTTGGCATATACGTCGGTTTTCTACTGAACAAGTACACAGGGTTCAAATATCAAATTTCTATTGCGACCTCAGTTACTTTCTTTGTAGGAGTAGCTTTTCTTATTTATTTCTTTCTTGTAGATAAAAACCAAACTCAAGAGCATGAATGAAAATCATATCATCCAACAGGTATTGCGAGGCCAAAAACGTCCTTTCGCAGTGCTCGTGGATAGGTATCAAGGTATGATTTTCAGGGTAATTTTAGGTATGGTGAAACAAGAACAGATCGCACAAGAAATAACACAGGACACCTTTATTAAGGCATATAGGAACCTAGCGCTATACGAGTCTAAATCAAAGTTTTCAACTTGGTTATACCGCATTGCATACAATGAGGCAGCGTCCCATCTTCGTAAACGAAAATTATTCTTCTCAAGTGTTGATGAGCATAAAGAAACCATCGTCTGTAGTCAATCTGACGGCATAACATCACTTGAAGAAAAGGACCGAAAAAATACTATACTCCAAGCATTAAGAAACCTCCCTTCAGTCGATGCGTTGTTGTTAAACTTGTACTATTTAGAAGAACTAAGTATCAAAGAGATTGCAGAAGTCACCTCTACAAGAGAAGGTTCTGTCAAAATGAAAATTCATCGAGCCCGTAAAAAACTTCTTAACGAATTCAATCAGTTATCTATTCACGACTTAAACGAAATTCTATAATGAACGAAGACCAAATCAAAAAATTACTGGCTTCCCAAGAAAGCAGAGAATTACCAGAGAATTTCACTTCACTGGTAATGCAAGAGATCGAATCACAAGAGATCCTGGACCCTAGACTTAGTACAAGTTCCAAATTAAAACGGTCATTAAAAGCAAGTGCTTACTTCCTATTATTGTCTACTTTAGGATTACTACTTTATGGCAAAATCAAACTTGACTTTGTAAACCTCCCTACAGAAGAATCAGGAACTGGCTTATACATCATAAGCATTGCAGTGTTAGTATTGGGCATCGACCAGCTGTTCAAGCTAGCACTTACTTTAAAAAAAGACGACCCGGTGTAAGGCACCGGGTCGTTTTATTCTTATTTTAAAGGCAGGTAAACCTCCGTTACCAGTTCATTTTCTGGAACTTTGTCCGGATCATTTAGATAAACTTCTATAGCAGCAGCCTTTTTATTAATCTTAAACTCCTTGTTTCTATCCATCATATAACCTTGCGCCCAAGCATTACCCACATGTCTATAAGGACCAGTATGCTTTATAACCGCGGAGTTCAACCTTGGCGCTTCCCCAATAAAGAAACCGTCAGGAAGACCTTCTACATCCTTTCCAATCGGCATAGCTACCGTATATTCCATATCACCTTTTACCACATCCATTTTATTATATATGGTAAATGCATATGATTCCATAGGAATTGATTTTTCCTCACAGAGCTTAGCTAGGTTATTGAAGTCGCGCTCCATTTCTGTATCTATATTAGCAAACTTACATGCGGTTTTCAGCCCCACGTACTTAGTACCTTCAAAGGCCTTCTTACCTTCGTACTCCAAAGTGGACGGGACATTTTCTGCTTCAATGTAATCCTTTAGCATTAATAGTCCTCGGTAATAATCCATCCCAACAAAAGCTTCCATCATCTTCGTCATAAAGAACAAGAAGAATGGCATGCTGCTATCCATCCACCACTTCACCTCGGTCGATTCTCCACTCTCCACCAAGTCAAAACCTACTTTGGCTTTAGACTTCCAAGGTTTAAGAAATGTCAGATCGTAAAGGATTTTATCATTACCTTCACTAGAAGTGGTTACCATCTCACCGCTTCCTACTCTATTGCCTTCCCAGGAATAGGATTTACCATCAGGGTTTACCGTAACAACGGCCTCTGGCTCCATTATTAACCATGGAGACCATGCTCTCCATTGGTTAAAATCAACTAAAACTGATTTGATTTTCTCTGCCGACGCATTTATGCTAATCGACTTCTCTACGTGCATCTTTGGCATAATGATTAAATTAAAGGGTTGGTAATTACATCTAAAATACTCTATTTCAGCAGGTTTTCAAAACCCTTTACCAGCTAGAACCTAAAACATGAATACCCAGAAACGAAAAAAGCCCCTTTCGGGGCTTTTATTCATATTTTTAAAAAATCATTAAGATTTACTGTTCTTAGAACGTAATTCCGATAAAGGATTTAAATGCTAATCCCATAAGACCAGTGATAATCATGGTGATTCCAAGACCTTTAAGTCCAGCTGGAACATTTGAATACTTCAGCTTCTCTCTTACTGACGCCAAAGCAACGATAGCTAATAAAAACCCTAATCCAGATCCTGTTCCATAAGCTGTAGCTTCAGTAATGGTATAATCTCTTTGTACCATAAACAACGAACCACCAAGGATCGAACAGTTTACCGCAATAAGAGGTAAGAAGATTCCTAATGAGCCATATAAGGCCGGAGAGAACTTCTCAATAACCATTTCCACTAATTGTACCATCGAAGCGATTACGGCAATGAACATCAAAAACTGAAGAAATGATAGATCAACAGTTTCAAACGACGCTCCTAACCAGATTAATGCACCTTCCTTTAGTACATATTCTTGTAGCAACCAGTTTGCCGGAACGGTAATCAACATTACGAAAACCACCGCAGAACCAAGTCCGATAGCAGTAGTTACCTTTTTAGAGACAGCCAAGAAAGAACACATGCCTAAGAAATAGGCAAAGATCATGTTGTCAATAAAGATACTTTTAATAAAAATACTTACTTCGTTCATTATCTTTCTATTAGTGCTCTACGTAACCCGATTTCGTTCTTTGTACCCAAATTAAAACTCCCAATACCATGAAAGCTCCGATGGAATCCACCATCAAACCGTTTGTTGGGAAGCTAGACCATCCAATGGCTTCAAAAACTTTGAAGTCAAATACTGATCCAGATCCGAATAGCTCTCTGAAGAAAGCTACAGTAAGGATAATCCACGAATAACCAAACCCACTTCCTAATCCATCTAAAATGGAGTCATATGGTTTGTTACCCAATGCAAATGCTTCTAAGCGACCCATCACTATACAGTTAGTGATAATCAAACCTACGAAAGCACCTAATACCTTATACATATCGAACATGTATGCTTTTAGTATTTCACTTACCAAGGTCACCAACGTTGCAATTACTGCTAACTGTACGATGATCCTTACCCTTGTTGGAACAAGGTTTCTGATCAATGAAATGATAAGGTTAGAAAATACGATTACGAAAACCACCGCAATCGACATCACCAATGTTGGCTGCATCTTTACCGTTACCGCCAACGCTGAACAGATACCCAATACTTGAATGGTAATCGGGTTATCGTCCGAAAGTGGATCAGCAACTAGTTT
>CAYMST010000361.1:0-4334 GCA_964393115.1 uncultured Roseivirgaceae bacterium
TACAAATATTGCCATCTTTTCTATTATTTATTTCCCACTCAAATGATGGTTGTTATCAATATGATCTAGTGAATTAGTTAATTTGAAGTAGAATTTTAAATGAATGAATATCGAGTAGTATAGAACTATAAACATATTGAAGAGCTAGCGTAGCTTATCATATCCCTGCTGAAAATCGCCAGTTTAAAGTACGGAGGAATGATGGAAGTTGACGCACCCTATGGGTGTGTCCTTAGTTGATTCTGTCCGTATGGTGTCTGGCGATACCTCAGCAGCAGATGAAGCTGAGGTTCACGCCCTCTTTTTTTTACAATCAATAAAAACCGCCTTTTGAACCTCAAGGCAGATAAAAATCAACAAAATGAAGAATCTGCTTTTGATCCTATTAGTTGGGTTGGCAATTGAAGCCAATTCACAATTGACCACCTATAGAACGTATTATGACGAACTAACCAGAACCAAATTGCATGAAGAATGGACTGCTAAACCAAGTCCCAATCTTGCAAGAGGAGTTAAGCATGGTCTTTATAAAGAATTCGATGCAGCAGGCAATCTGATTCGGGAAATGCAATACGCTGATGGCAAGCAAAATGGTTACTCCAAAACCTATTACTTTATTCCCGATCCACAACAGAGACCTTGCTACGGCAAACTTATCGGAGATTTCAACTTCAAGAATGGTCAACGACATGGGACTCAGAAAGACTATCGATGCGACCAAGGTCAGATGAGCTTAGCCAAGCAAACCGAATACAACGAAGGGCAAATCCTCTCAGAGGTTTCCTATTACCACAATGGAGCAAAAGAATATGAAAAGCGATACAACGGGCTTAATAAAGAATGGAATAAAGGAGGACAACTCATCGCCGAATACAATCTAGTCAATGGGATAGAAAGTGGGTTAAAAGTCCTCTATCACGACAACGGCCAAGTCAAGATAAAAGGGGAGATGTCTGATGGTAACTACTCAGGTGAGTGGATAGCATACAATGAAAATGGCTCAGTTTTATCCAAATTTACAAAACACCCAAATACCTACTATTTTTTAAAACTTCAGAGCTATTCAAAGGACGGGGTTCTTAAAGAGACTGTTGATCATCGTGAAGGCCTTCATTTTGTCACTAAATATGACTCTACGACCGGTAACAAGATATTTGAAGAATACAGGAAATACGTATCTGAATCTAAATACGACCTAGTAAGACAAAAGAATCTTTTTTACCCTTCTGGTGAGCTTAAGACTGATTTTAGATATGATGATGAGGGATATTACATCTCAATCACAATTTACAATCAGGAGGGCCAAAGAATTGGTGGAGGTGATTGTAATTCGAATGCTTATCCAACAGGTTCATGGACCATATTTAGAAATGAATACGGTGATTTCTTATTTGGACCAAGCTCAGCAACACGATACTACGAAATTGAATTTATTGGAGATGATTTCAAAATAGGAGAGGTGAAAGAATTTGATATAAATGGTACTTTCCTTGGCGAAGGATCGCTTAGCTCACTGGGTGGTTTTGAGCTGGTTGAGTCTGGTTATTGGAAATACTATTATCCCGATGGAAAAATCAACCAAGAAGGTGAATATCAGAACGGAAGAAAACATGGCCTATGGAGGCACTTTTATGAAGATGGGACTATTAAGAAGGAAGGATCTTACAATTTCAATCAACCTAATGGTAACTGGAATATCTACGATTCGTCTGGTAAGCTTGATTCTGTTTATAGGTATTCAGGGGGAAAGATCTATAGCAAGAAGAAGGCTGATTAATAATAACTTGAAAATTTGTAGTTTCTGAAGCCACCGAAACAAGGTGGTTTTCTTGAATCCTATACCACTCAATTTAAACATCTTAACACTACCCACTTTAGGGTATTTTTATTGCAAATATTGGTTTCAATAATGTTTTAATCTATTTTTCGATTGAAGTAAGCCCTTGAGCACTTATTTTGATCATATCGAAGAAATTACCGAAGATGAAATATTCAGCGGGCTATTAGGATATGGTCTTTTTTCCAGCGTTATCCCACCACTTTTTTCTTCTATTCAGTTTTATCAATATGTAATGGAGCACAATCCTGGATTTGACAATGATGGGCATGATTATATAAGATATGATTCTATTCGGAATATTAATGTTCCTCGTCAAATTGGTATGCCTTTACCTTTTCCTTACGCTAAGCTTTGTTTAAGAGTTAAGTCTATTTGGCCTAAAATAATATCTCATTTTGAGAAGCATACAAAAGACAATCCTCACAAGGTCAGTAAGATTCATATTCGCAAAATGGAAGGTAAATCCCATTTATTTGAAATGAACTACAAAGGTGAAGAGGATTCTTCTTCAGATGATGTTGATCTTCTTATTGGAGCACGATTTATGGTCAATGCTGATATATCAAACTGCTTTCCAAGTATTTACACGCATTCAATACCTTGGGCTCTTTTAGGTAAAGAGGAGGCGAAATCTGACTTAAAACCAAGAAGATGGTTCAATCAATTTGATAAAGCGATTAGAAGTATCCGTAATAATGAAACGAACGGAATTCTAATTGGACCTCATGCTTCGAACCTCATATCTGAAATTGTATTGGTGGTTATAGATCGTGTGCTAATTGAGAAAAATTATAGATTCATTAGACATGTTGATGACTACACATGTTTTTGTAAATCGTTCGAAGAAGCAGAGAGGTTTTTATTAGATCTTTCTAAAGAATTGAAAGTGTATGAGCTTTCACTTAATCATAAAAAGACCCGAATCTCCAAGCTACCACTTGCTCAGAGCAAAAACTGGGTTAGGAAATTATCACACTATAGATTTAAAAAATACAAAGATGAAGGTGAGGTGTTTCTCCACAAAAATGAAATAGAGGAATACTTAGATTCTGCGATTGAGTTAATGGCAAATGAAAATGACAATACAGCAATTTTGAACTATGCGATAAAGAAGATATCCAAAGAAAATATGACTACTGAAACTCTGAAATTGTTTCTTGCTAAAATCCATCACCTTGTATTGATCTATCCATATTTAGTTCGAATTCTTAAAGATGCTGTGTTTGATGCCTTTCAAGTTGAAAAACATGAAATAAAGAAAATATCTGACAATCTAATCGAAGAAGGCCTTAGGACTAATCAATATGAAATGGTATCATTCGGGTTGTTTTTTGCGATACATTATCAATTTGAAGTTGGTATAGAACCAGCAATAGAAAGAATTCTCTCAAGTAATGATTGCGTACTTATGACATTGGCGTATGTAAATCAAAAAAAATTAGGTAAAGGACTATTAAAATTCAAGAAAAAGGCTAGGAGTATTATCAGCAACAATGATGAAGAACAATTTTGGCTTTACATATATGAAATACTATCATCATCCGAGCTTAAAGGAGATTACAAGCAAATGAAAAACCATAAGGTCTCATTCGTTAAGAGTATTTACTCCTAATTTTTAGAAATTGATAAAGCCAAGGTTAGCTAGTCTGTATGTCATAGCTATTTGACTAACCTCAAAACGAGAGGCCAATTCTTTAATAATTTCTTCATCAGTAATCCCAATCTTATCGTTTCGGATTGCTGACAGCTCTTTATTTATCATACTCTTGGGCATAAGTAATGATGCTGCAAATGCATTCGCTTCTCTTTCCTTTCGCTGTCCAGATGAGTTGTTTTCATCGCGAAATAGAATTTGGGCCTTGTCATAAAAGATAGGACTGTTTTGTCTATGGAGTATGTAGTGTCCAATTTCATGAGCTATTGTAAACCTTTGGCGAACTTTAGATTCCTTCGGATTATAGCCTACCGTTGCCTTTCCATCTTCAATCAATAATGCCCCGGAGATTCCTTCGCCAAACTCATAGGGTATGAGCTGAAGACTTGATTTTTTCGCAAACCTAGACACCGACACAGGAGCTTTTTTGATATCATATTCTATTAGTAATGAATCAACTTTCTTCTCAATGTCTTGGTAAATCTTATTCATAGGTGTTGTTAGTTACTTTGGCAAAACCCTTTAAAGCTTCCTCAATACTTTTATCTCCGCCACTACTTTTCCTGATCTGTTCTTTTAAGGGATTGTTTTTCATTTCAAGTCTTTTAGGTAAGACTGAGCTAATGTCTATTTTGAGTATATCAACAATAGCATAAATAACATGTAATGGAGCTCTTTGTCTTCCTTTTTCAATGTTGACAAGCGATGCACGACTAATGCCAAGTTGTTTAGCAAATTTTGTTTGATTGTAGTTACCCTCTTGCCTTACTTCTTTTATTCTTTCTCCAAGTGCGATGTACAGAAACGTTATTTGACTTTCGGGCAGCATCTCAGATGTTT
>CAYMST010000362.1:0-4285 GCA_964393115.1 uncultured Roseivirgaceae bacterium
CTTTCCTGTTAGCTCACCATCTTGATAATAACACTCAGTTTTCAGTTGGCCATTCACAAAGTACTCTAAATATTGCCCATTACGCTCACCTTTTTGTGAATTCCATGAGGCTTTGACCTTCCCGTTTTGAAAGTATTTCTTGACTTCACCTTCAAAATTACCGTTAACTGAAAGTCCTTCAATCATCAATTGTCCGAGTGAATTATACCCCTTATAAAATAGACTATCGCCTTGGGTAGAGTCCGTATGAACTAGTTCTCCCTGTTTCGAATAGAACATGACCTTTTTTAGCATTGCGTTCTCATAGTATTCCTCTTCTGTTTTGTTTCCGTCTCTATCAAAATAGAGGGAGACACCATTCAGTTCACCATTTTTGTAAAACGATTTTTGCTTAAGTTGACCATCAGGGTAGTATTTCTGCGAAAGTCCTTCTACCTCACCGTTTACGTAATTTGTCGTTGATAAAAGCTGCCCATCTGGGTTTTGCCAAGTCCACACACCCTCCAATTCACCTTTCTTATAGAGACCAGTTTCTTTAACGGTGCCATCCTGATGATAGGAGGTATATATCCCCTCAAATTTGCCATCTTGGTAGGTGTACTTTTCTTGGTGTTTACCATTTTTAAAGTATGAGTTGTATTCGCCTTCGATGGTATCATTTACAACGGTGTAGTTAGAATATACTTCGCCAGTTTGGTAGTAGTCTTGCCCTTTGCCGGTTACTTCTCCTTGAAGATATGGCTTTTCTTCTTTTATCGCACCGCAAGGATAGTGAATCAGTACCGTCCCGTTTACATCATTGTCTTCGTATGGAGCAGTGGCGGTGAGCTTTCCGGCTTTTGAAAAATATTGATCCGAGCCCATGTGGTTTCCCACGAAATCATAGGTTTCTATTCGGCTCACCAACCCATTGTCATGGTAATAGGTCCATGTACCTACTTTATCTCCTGAGCTATTAAACGTTCCTGCAGCACTCTTATGGCCATTTTCGTAGTAGAAGATCCAAGGGCCAAGGTAACGTCCTCCTTTTTGGTTTCCAATGGCACTCAGGTGCCCAGACTCGAAGTGCCAAAAGGTATAAGTGTCCAGTTTTCCAAGAACCGTAGCAGTATCTTGACTGTGATAAGCAGAAAGGTACTCGTCTCCCCAGTTGATCCATTGGTTGACTTCGGCGTTGTGTTTTTCCAGCCAAGAGGTCACAAATTCATCTTTGGTAGCGGCGAGGATATTGTAAATAAATGCTGAAGTAAGCCCTTTTGACTCCACTGAGGAGAATAGAGGAACATAAAGCTCCATCCAAAAGTCGTCTGTACCCTTTTGATACTTAAGTTTTGAGAATAACAACTCCAGTTGTGGGGTAATATTGGATGCATAATTCACTTTGGTTTGAAATCTTGGGTCTATGGCGGCTTGTGATCGGATCAAGTCATCTAATTTTTGAAAAAGCTGGTTATCCATAGAAGCTGCTATGCTATTCTCATCTCGTAGTCCTCTCCTTACGAGGTTATCCATTGTGCCCAGAATTTGAATATTGGTTGGGTCCAAGGCCATATAAGTTGAATATGATAACAGCGCTTTCGTCACCTGCCCTTGTAATACGCAGATGGTTCCCAGCATGAGGTGGCTAGTCTTATAAAGTGAGTTGTATTTGATAGAACGCTGGAAGAAAGTGACAGCCCTATCGTAGTTTTTCATTTGGTAATGAGCTAACCCGGCGTTATACCAAAGCAAATAATTATGTGGGAACACGGTGAGCCCCTCTGCATAATAGAATAATGCGCTATCGAACTTTTCTAAGCTTAAGTACGCATTGCCTATTTCTAGAAAAATATCTGCTTGGTAGGCACTTGGGTTGTCCTTTATGGTTTTGGCAAGTACAGTCGTTTTTTCGTGTTCTTTTAGCTCGTTGTATACGGACAGAAGTAGTGCTCTAGACTGTAAGTAAGCGGTATCGTTTTTCGAGATGGACAATAACGTATGCACGGCATTGGATGTGCTATCCTGTGCGATGAGGACATAAGCGCTGTCAATAAGCTGTTGAGGAGTTTTATAAGCGATTGAATCTGGCAGGTCACTAAAAATAAATGCACTTAAAAGGGTAATTACATTCAGCATATTCAAATATGTTAGCCGGTGATTGAGACAGGATAGCTACTAGCTATCCAACAACTTTAAGATGATTTCTCAATAATACGCAATGATTGAAAAAAATGTGTATTCTGTTAGCCTTGACTTTTTAATTTATTCGGTTGATGGTAGAGGTTCAAAATAATCACCTACGAAATGCGTGACAACTTAATCCCCTCAATACATCAGTTAAGATATACATTATGCAAATGGTATACGGCCGTCAAAAAGCTCTATTTTTCATAAATGAGCACCAAGTGTTGGATTTCTAATGCTCTTTTAACCTATAGACAACTGTTGCTTCTTCATTTACATCCATATCAAATAGTCCATCCAAATAAAGTTTATTTAAAAAGTCTTTTGACTCTTGATGAGTAAAAGAGGTATGGAGTGTTACATCAGTTGCGGATAGTGAGCCACCGCGAATTTTTGCTAATTTTATGATCTTCGTCTCCTGTTTTTGGTAAACTAATTTACGTTGACGTTTGGTGACCAAGATGAAATTCCAAATAGCAAGAGTTAGCAAAATCGTTCCAAAACAGTATAAGTATATTGTCCATGAAGGCACTGAATTACTTAAGATTACATACACCGTATTGCCAAGTAGTATGCTTAACCCAATCAACCCAAGGCTAATACTTACCAGTTTCAATAGAAATGTTCTCATTGTCTCAAAGTTATCATGGAGAAGAGATTAATGGACGCCAGCGGTAGGTTTTTGAAGTTTTCTTTTTTGAAATGGCGATAAGGCCTACTGTATGCTTGTAATATCCGATGTTTGGGATATACAGGTAGTTAAGTTAACATTTATAGATAGCTCTACGGTTCGTTGATTGTTGGTGGGCATTAAAAACAGAAATATCCTTTAAGTTATATAAAGCCTATGTTTATGAAGGGAAATAGAATCTAGGAATATGCTGCTGAAATCAACTCTTTTGTGTAATTATCTTATGGATTCGATATCATAAAAAAAGAGGCACCAACCGGTGCCTCTTTCAGTTTCGTTCTTATCGTTTGATGATAAGCTTTTTGAAGGAGTTATTGTTTAAGTAATAATAAAGTCCTTCTGGAAGGTGAGAAATATCTATCTCAACACTGGTTTTGTCTACTACCTTAGTGATCACTGGTTTGAGCACATTATCGTAAATGATAATCTCAGAATTGATGAAAGACTCTTGATCCCCAGCAAATTCGAAAGTGACGGTCTGACCCGCTGGATTTGGGTAATGAAGCATAGCATTTGCTATCTTATGCTGCTTGGTGTCGAGTCTACCTGACTGTGATTGGAGACATTTAATATTTACTTCCTCACAATGCCTTTCACGACAGATTAATTCGCCGTTAGCGTCGGTCACGAATATGGTCAAACATACCTTGTAGGTTCCACTACCTGGGAAGAATATAGAGTGCGGTCCTGATCCTGTTATCGTATTAATTAAAGTGCCAAAGGCATCGTAAACGTCGAATCTATATTGCTGAGACGGACAATTGGTGCCAAGGTTACCGCCTTGGAAAATCAATTCGCAATCTTTTTCTCCTTTACCATATTTGAACCTAGGCTTGATGTCGCATTCGTCACATCCGCAGTCTACTTTGATTTCTTCGCAGTATTGTTCTTTACAAATTCCTACGCCGTTAGCGTCTACTACAAAGATGGTCAGGCAGACTTTATATACGCCACTACCTGGGAATACTACTGAATGTACTCCAGGTCCGGTTAGGGTATTAATAAGCGTACCACTAGCATCATAGATTTCAAACAAGTATTGTTGCGATGGGCAGTCTGTCCCAAGGTTTACACCTTTGAAGATGTATTCGCATTCTTCTTGACCATTACCATATTTGAAACGAGGCTTGATGTCACATTCATCGCAACCGCAATCTACTTCGATTTCTTTACAGATTCTTTCACGACATATGACTTCTCCGCTAGCATCTGTCACGAAAATGGTCAGGCATATTTTGTAAGTACCGCTACCTGGGAATACAAAAGAATGTCCTCCTGGTCCTGAGTATGTGCCGATTAGTACACCACCTGCATCATAAATTTGGAATAGGTATTGCTGAGAAGGGCAGTCAGTGCCAAGATTTTCACCTTTGAAGATGTACTCGCACTCTTCTTCTCCTTTTTGTATCTGGAAGCTTGGTTTGATGTCAC